>NZ_JANURX010000028.1:0-4118 GCF_030250085.1 Campylobacter felis | reverse complement strand
TCTAACCACTCTTTTTGTGCTTCTTTTAACGCCTCTTCTTCTTTGATTTTCGCCTTGATTTTGTCCAAATCCCTCTCTAAATGCCTTATTAAAAAGGCTTTTTCCTTACCATTTAAGGCACTTTGCTCTAAAAAGTTTAAAATGTCTCTTGTGCTAAATTCTTTCTTATGCTCCAAAAGCCTTAAAGGCGTGTTTTCTTTGATGTATGTTGAAAGCTTTTTTTGTTGAAATTCTAAAAACTTCATCGGCTCATTTAAGCCAAATTCCTCTAAAACCTCCACTTCTAAAACTTCGTCATTTTTAGCATTTTGTGGTATAATGTCCTCGTCAATCTTACTTAAATTTACTCTTGCCTTATCAAGCTTAGTTTTACTCTCTTTCCTCCACGCCTTAAGCTCCTCTAAATTCCCATAAAGCTTAAATTTCTCATTGCTATCTTGCCCTTTTAAAATCAGCTCCTTAGCAAAGTCAAATTCATCACGTTCATTAAGCTTTACGCCCTTGCCACTGCTAAATAAATCGGGCGCACCCTTTTCGATTAGCTCCTCTTTTAAGCCGTTTAAAAAGTCAAATAAAGAAGCACTAGGATTTTCAAGCCTTGCAAATCGTGCAAAGCCAGCCCCCATAGCCTTAGTTAGCAAATCGCTCACTAAATTAGGGCTTAGTTTTAACATCGCCTCTTTATCCGCACTATCTAAAAAGGCTCTTATATCCTCGTTTAGCTTGGTAAAATCCTCCGCGCGTGTGAAATTAGCCTTAGCCGCACTGACCAAAACATCGCTAAAATAATTTTGCAAATTCTGCATTTTAGGCATATCTAAATCGTGCGTTAGATTATAAAACGCCCCCGCATTATCAAAAAACATATTCGCCACTTTACTCACTTGCTCTAAATTCTCTTTTTCAAGCTCATTTAAAGCCTTTAAAATGGTATTGTTCCGCCCCCTTACTAAACTTGCAAAAAGCGCCTTGCTTGTATCGTTTTCTTTAGTGATTGAAGTTTCGCCTAAAGCCTTATTGACAAGATATTTTAAATTATATACATCATCAGCTACAAAAGGGCGTTTTGCCATTTTTAAAGCCTTAATTTTATCTTGGTATTTTGCAAAGAGTGAAACGCCTTGTTCGCCTAAATTATTTTCTAAGCCCTCATTACTTGCCGCCGCAAAACGCTTAATTTCTGCTTCGCTTGTATCATCACTTACGACCCTAACTAGCATTTCATTTTCTTTAAGCTCCACCCCAAAAGCCTCTTTGACTGCGTTTTGATATTTGCTTAAATTCTCACCCTCAAGCTCTTTAAGTGCGGCGGCTCTATGATTTCCACTTAAAACCTCGCCCTCTTGCGTGATGATAGGATTTCCTTTTTTTAAATCGCCTCTTATATTTACAAGCAAATCAGGGTTAAATTCGTTTTTGATTTTTTCGATTAACTCCTCTTGTTTTTCACTTCTAAACTGCGTTTTTGAAAGCTCAAAACTAGGCTTAATATCGTCTTTATTAACGATTTTATATTCTACTTCTAAAGGTGTATCGTTGTCTTTTAGATAAAGTTTTTCGTGTAAATTTAAGGCTTTTTGTGCTATACTTTCACTTGCAAGTCCATTGCCTTGACTACTTGCTCGGCTAACAAAACTTTGGATAAGGTTAGCACTATCTATCTTTTTATAGATATAATCCTCTCTTGTTTTTGGTATGAAAGTTATAAGCCTTTTGCCATTTTCCTCTGTGATTAAAAGGCTAAAAAAGTCTTTTTCATCTTTGAATTTTTTTATAAAATCTTGCCTTTTTCCACTTTGTAAAATTAAATCCGCTTCATTTAAGGTCGGCTCAATCAAATTTAAATAAGTTAAGCGGCTTTGCGCATCCTCTTTTTTACTTAAATGCGTGATAAAATTTTCTTTATTTTCCACGCTTTCAAGTTCTTTTAAAAAGCCCTCTATATCCAGCTCTTTTGGCACTTGCTTTGCCTCTATGCTTTGTAAAAGCTCTTTTGCTTCATTAGCATTTAAGGTTTCAGAACTTTGCAAAATATCCTTTAAATTATTAGCCTCTTGTGCCTTATAAATAGCCTCTTGCCTTTTTAACTCCTCTTGCCTTTTTAACTCCTCTTCCTCTCTTATCTTTGCGAGTTTTGCTTCTTTTTCTGCGTTAAAATCCTCTAAATTATCCATAAATTTTTCAATTAATCGGCTTGTATTTGAGTTAAAATTCGTGCGTTTTAATTCGCGTTCTAACTTTATCTTAAAATCATCATAATTTAAACTTCTACTTAGCGCCTTTCTTAGATGATACCTTAACGCCCCTCCTTGAATTTGCTTAGAAAAAAGTCCAAATAATATGCCATCGGGCAAAAGTCTAAAAATAGGATCAAAGGCTCCCTTTACCGCCTTTTGTTTTATCGCTCCCTCTGCCGTTGTAGCTATGCTTGTGCCAAGCTTTTCGCTTGTTGTGTGCGCGAAATTCTTAGCAATCAATGCATCATTTTTATAAAGCTTATGAAAGCCATCGATTAGCTCTAAAAACTCCCGTGCTTCTTTGCTTTGAAAAAGCGCATTAGTGCTATTTTTAGCCTGTGTATCATCCCCCACCAAGCTTTTCACCCTATTTAAAAAGTCCGCGCTATCAAAAACGCGCACTTTAGCTCTGTCATTTTCGATTACGCTTTCTTTAAAAAGGCGATTTAAAATTTGCATTTCTAAAAAGGCATTATTCTCATCACCCAAATAATCCTTAATTTTTTGCAAGTTATTCACCCCATTTTCGCCTTGTCCTTTTGCGTATTTGATTAGGGTTTTTACCACTTCATCAGCATTTTTTGCACTATCTTGGAGTTTTAGATTTTTAATGCTCTCATTTAGCTCTTTCATCGCCGCATAGTCTTTAAGGCTTGTGCTATAAAGCTCTTTAATGCTCTCATAAGCCTTAGGTAGCTCTTTAAAGATATTATCGATCCCCCTATCAATTTCAGCCTTCAAAGAAGTCTCAGTTATTTTTTTAAGCGTGTTAATGAAATTGGGCGTTTTATCTTTGTTAAAAATGTAAAAATTAAGATTTTTCCTAAAATTATTCAGTTTTACAAATGTTACGCCCTCTTTTGAAAAGACATTATTTTCTAAGTCCCTCAAAAAAGGCGTCATTTCGTCTAAATTCACCCCATTTTCTAAAAAGTCCTTTTTGATATCTTCATAATGCGTTCTATCTAAAACGACCCTTATATCCTCATTATAAAGCTTTGAGATTTGCTCCTCCACCTCTTTGAAAGCAGCTTTATTCCCCGCTTCAAATTCGTCTAAAATGCTCTTAATCTCGCGCGCATCGATGTTAAGATTTTTAAGATTTTTTTCTACATTGCTACTCGCAAGATTTAGCATATTTTTAAGATTATTTTGAATTTTTACATCATCTTTTGCCACTTCAAGCAAATAGGCTAAAGTAGAGCCGTCCTTATCGCTTCTTATTAAATCTAGCATTTCTTGTTGTTTGGTTTTAAGCGAATTAGCGTTAAAGATTTCTGCTAGTTTTGCGATTTTTTGCGTTTTGGCATCCTCTTTTCCGTATTTTTTAACAAAGCTTTCTTTTAATTTTTCAAAGATAGGACTTGCTAAGTCCTCACCCTTAACACCCCCTCCAAATTTCTCCCTTGCTTCTTTTAATTCTGCTTTCATTTCGGGCGTAAAAACTTCATCGATGATTTTATTTGCCGCGTTTATATTTTGGCTAGGAATAGTGCTAAAAAAGCCAAAAGGCGTGCGCTCTTTTGCATAATTATAAGTACCTTTTGCGCCCTTGATAGCACCCTTAAAAGCGGGTTTTGCTAAGTGGTATGCTCCTATTAAAACCGTATCACCAGCCGCACTCAATAACCCAGCTTGTAAGGCATATTCTAAATTCGCTTTATAATTTGCCTCTTTATTTAGCTTCATATCAGCTATTTTTGCATCGGCAAAGCCTCCTCCAGCACTTCCCACAGCCGCACCTATAATGCTATTAACTGCCTTTGTAAAAGGCGTCTTTCCTTTTTTAGCACCAGCAATAGCCCCTATAAACGCGCCTCCTATTTCGTGCCTACTATCAAAAACGCTCTGCCAAAAATTATCAAAAAAGCCCGTATTGAC
>NZ_JANURX010000027.1:2999-5290 GCF_030250085.1 Campylobacter felis | reverse complement strand
AGCAAAAATCCGCATAAATCCTCGTAGCCTAATCTTTGCATTAAAATGGTAATATTTGAATTTGTATTTTGCAAACGCGTCAAAACGCTTTCTTTAAAGTTTTCATTAACTAGCTTTCGCTCGGCTTTAGAACTCATCGCGCTCACTTTTATCGGGTCGTCAATTAGTATCTGGTCAGCGTGAAAGCCTGTAATTGCGGATTTTAAAGTCGTTACAAAAAGCCCTCCCCCCTCACTTAAAACAAATTCTTTAGAATTATCTTGCAAGAAACTGGGCTTTTCCTCAAATATACTTAAAAAAAAGCTTGATTTTATCAAATCCCGCACTTGATTACATATTTTTTTACATAATTCATCACTATAAGAGATGTAGATAAATTTGCGTTTTCTATCATTACCCAAAGCCCACGCTATAAAGCTTCTTGCTATGGTTTCAGTTTTACCATAACTTGGTGGCATATTTAGCATTAGTCGTCTTAAAATTTCAGTATTATTTTCTTTTGCATAATAAGGCAGTGTAAGGCTTAAAACCTCACACAAATAATTAAAGTGCCAATTTTCCAAAAACTTCGCCTTATTGTATCTATCCCATTTAAGCCTTAAAAAAGTGTAAAAATCCTTTTTTGCTAACGCCCTTAAAATAAGCTCTTTTTTATACTCTTTTGCTTCTTTCATTCTCTATCTTATCAAATAACCCTCTTTGCCTATAAAAGATAAAATCCCTATTATCTTTATTTGCAAAGCAATTTCCCAAATTTGTGCTTTTAAAATGCAAGTTTTGCAAGTTTTGCAAGTTTTTCGGCTCTTTGCAAAAGTCTATAAAGTCTAAAATCTCGCTTTTTGCACTTGAAAAAAAGATAAAAGGCATTTCTATATTTATGATGAGTTTTAAAAACTCCCTCATACCAAAAAATCCCTCATAATGCGCCCTATCAGTTTGTATATAAGGAGGGTCTAGGATAAAAAAGAAGTTGCCCCGCTCTTTTGCTTCTTTTATAAGTTCTTTATAATCCTTTTGCACCCTTACAATACCCTTTAAATAGTCCTTTTTATTCAAAACCTTGTTATAATTTAAGCGGTTATACATTTCTTTACATTTAAAAAAGTCTTCGCAATCTTTAGCATAAGCCCCACTAAATCTTAGCCAAGAACTAAGTTGTATATAATCAAATTCGCCCTCATCTTTTAAAAGCTTTTCTATCTTTTCTCTTTCTATTCTTTCTATTCTTTCTTGTGTTTTAAGCTCTTTATTTTTGACAATTTCTACAATTTTAAGCCTTAAAGCCTCCGTTTTTTCAAGCATATCTAGCCTTTTTTGAAAATCATCATAATCATTCCATATAACCTCGTTATTTTGAAATTGCCTTTTTGTCTCGTGCGCTAGCAATCCACTTCCTCCAAAAACATCATAGAAAACCGTGTCTTTATTAATATAGCATCTCATATCCTCTAAAGCCTCTCTATAAAGCTTAAGCATATTTTTCTTATTGCCATTAAAGGCTAGGGGTGGTGTTTTATAAAGGGGGATATAATTTTCTTGCATTTTCTCTCCTAATTAAAAGGAGTTATTTTTGCAAAAACTAAGCTTAAAAACTAAGCTTAAAAACTTTTGCTTATTTGCCTGTAAAAAGCAAATGAGCTAAACCTTTAAAATATTTGTCCCTTCTTTAGCTTCATAAAAGGCTATTTTTCCGTCAAGCCTTTTTATCTCATCCTCATAGCGTTTTCTTTGTGAATTTAAAAGCTCATCACCGCTTTTTCTTAAACTTTCTAGCATTTTCTTAAGGTTTTCACATTCTTCTTTACGCATCTTTATCTCACTATCCACCAAAGCCTGTTTTTTAAGATTAAGCCTATAAAATAAAAGCCATCCTAAGAAAAAGCCCACTGCAAAATTTACATTGATATAATCCTTAAAGATTATTGCTAAAATTTCCATTTTAAGCCTTTTTTGTGAAAAATTAAAATATTAACATTTTAGCAAGAATTTCATCAAAAGGATTAAATATGGACCTGACTTTTTTAGATGATATAGCAAGAGGCTTGGTTGTAGGATTTTTTGCTTGTTCTGTGCTTGGTTTTTTATTTGCAAAATTTTTAAATAAAGAATAAAAGCTCCTCCTTATAAATTAGCTCATTTGTGCCTTTTAACTTTGATAAAGCTTTTTTCAAGCTTGAAAATGTATAATTTCTCGTTTATCAAAAAGGGGTTTTGCTATCCCCCCGCGTTAAATTATTGATAAATTTAAGGCTAGTAACGACTTTGGGTAGCATTCGATTATTTACTAGCCC
>NZ_JANURX010000027.1:0-2989 GCF_030250085.1 Campylobacter felis | reverse complement strand
TGATTACATATTTTTTTACATAATTCATCACTATAAGAGATGTAGATAAATTTGCGTTTTCTATCATTACCCAAAGCCCACGCTATAAAGCTTCTTGCTATGGTTTCAGTTTTACCATAAGAGGGAGGCATATTTAGCATAAGGCGTTTAAGAGGTTTGTTGTCGCTAAATTGTGGCATCGTGCTTTGTAAAACTTGACATAAATAATCAAAATGCCAATTATCCAAAAAAGGCATTTGATTAAACCTAGCCCATTTTAGCTTTAAAAAGGTCTTTAAATCACGCCTTGCTAATTCTCTAAGCGCTAGTTCTCTTAAGGCTTCATTTTGTTTATCACTCATTGATTTTTTCAAGCTTTCTTAATCTTAGTTTTTTCATCTTTTTGCCTTTTAATTGCATTCAACTTAGTTTATTATTCTTTATCTTGCAAAAAAAAGGGTTAAAAAGAAAGCGTATTTAAAAAATATGTATTTCAATAATCTTTATTTTATCTTTAAAATTTTTATAAACAATAGACATTTTTCCCATTTTTAAAAGGTAAGTATCCTTGCATATAAGTATCGCTTGGGATTTAAATTTTTCAGCACCTAAACATAAGGCGTTAATTTTTGGCAATAATTTAATATCCGCATTTAAATACTGCCTAATTTTAAGTCTTAAATCCCCCTCAAAATCATAAAGCCTAAATAAATCCTCCGCATTTTTAATCTGCATAAAATCCCTTAGTCTTTAACACAGCTTTCGCCCATTTTATATCCTCTTCATTGACTGGCTCTATATCGTTCCAAAATACCGCTTCAATAGGCATTATTTCCCCGATATTCACACTCTCCCATAGCTTATCGTGCGTCTGTTTTGATAAATCAACCGCCCTTTCGTCCTTTAGCCTTGCCATAACTTCATCTATGATTTGAATTTCTTTTGCTTTAAAATCGCTCATATTTGGTTCTACAAGGCTATGAAAGCAAATTTGCTTTTTATCATCATTGCCATAAGCATTTGATTGATAAATATGTATAACTCCTTTTATTTCAAGCTCTTTTAATGTTTTTTCGTATTTTTTTGGCAGCGGACCATATTGCATTTTAATATATTCTAAGCCCGTTAAAGCTTCACTATATTTATACATAAAAGCCCTATCACTAAACCACAAAATTTTAGCAAGTTTCAATTTCCCTAATTTCAAAGGCTCGTCCCTAAAAGAATAAATGATGTAATTAATAATTTTTTCAAGCTTAGTCATCTTAACTCTCCTATATTTTTATTATATTTTTTTATGCTTATCATCTCTTTAATCTTGCTTAAATTTCTATTTGCATACTTTAATAAAGCTCTTTTTCAAGCTTGAAAATGTATAATTTCTTGTTTATCAAAAAGGGGTTTTTGCTATCCCCCCGCGTTAAATTATTGATAAATTTAAGGCTAGTAACGACTTTGGGTAGCATTCGATTATTTACTAGCCTTTTGTAGTTCTAACAATTCTAAGCTATAAATTTTATTCCCTCCCTCATAACTCTCTTTTATTGTGATTTTAGCGCGTGAGGGCTTTTTATTTATACTAAAATCCGCGTTAAATTTATGATAGTTTATAATATCCACGCTCCCATTATTTGCCTTTTCACTTCGCACAAATTGACTTATTTTAAAGAGATTAAGCACATTTTCCACAGCTTTAAAATGCTCCTCTTTTGTATAGCCATTTTTAATCGACTTATCCACAGCCTTAACGCTTATCATTTTATTAATCCCCTCACTTGAAATGGACGCTTTTAAGCCATTGTTTTCATTTTCTACGATTTTGCCTTTAAGATTTTTAAGAGTATTTTTCGCCTCATTTCTTAAATTTTTGAAAAAATCTTTTTCCTTTGAAATTTTTAAATCCAGCATTTCGCTTTTAAGCTCCTTACTCAACGCTTTGCCTTGTATTGTCGTTTCAGCTATGGTTTCACTCAAAGGCGTGTCCATAGTTTTGTGCGGGCGCATTGCCCTCATCAAAAATAAAACTTCAAATTTCATTTTTCCCTTTAAATTTTATAAATTTTTAAGTCTTTTTTGCTTAGTATTATTTAAAGCAAGTGGGCGATGCACTCAGTGGAAGAGGCATAAGCCTTAAGGCTTATGGTATGTGCGGTTCGATTCCGCTCCCTACTTGCTTATAATGCTTATCATTTAAAACTTTCTTATCAGCCTTTTTTGTAGTGATGATATAATTTCCTAGCTCATCAGCGTTAAAATGTATAAAATTTATTTTTGCATTATCCTTTTTATCTGCAAATACTATGAAAAAATTCTTATGTCTAGTATCGATATAAGCATTTTTTGCGTGAGTTATAACACTTGGAATTTCTAGCATTTCTGCTTCGCTTAAAGCTTGATTATAGTTCGCCTTTCTTGCGGTTCTAAAATGGCTTAAATCCTTTTTAGTTAAAAACACTTCGTCAAATTCTAGCCCTAAAGCCTTTTTTAGTTTTGGTGCTAATTTTGCTATTTTTAAGATATTTGGTGCTTTTTCATAGTTGTTTTTATCCCATACATTAGCTATAAAATCCCTATATTCTTGCTCTTTAGCTATTTCCAAATTATCCACATTGTATTTTTTAAGCGTTTTGTGGGCTTTTAATTTCATTTTTTGACTTTCTTTTTCTGCTAATTTTAGCAAATTTTTTAACATAACCTTTGCCTGTATCTTTCTGCCTCTTTCATTTTGGATTATATAGCGTGGTTCTAGCATACTTAAAAGCGGATATTTCTCCCTAGCTTTTTCAAAGCCTTGTGCTAGGGTATCGGCTAGTTCTGTGATGATTTTGTCTTTTAAGGCAGGGTTTTTTTCTAAATGCTTAAAGCCCACCCTCACAGCCTTGCTCCCTAAACTTGCGCCTAAAAAGCCCGCCGCAAATTTCGCAGGGTCAAAGCTTAAATTCCCCTCCTCATCTTGCTCTACGCCGTTTAGCACCCCGCCTACTAACCCCGCTCCTATGTGAGGGTTAGA
>NZ_JANURX010000026.1:0-5298 GCF_030250085.1 Campylobacter felis | reverse complement strand
GAGATGATTATTTTGAGAAAATGCAAGAGCTTAAAGATATAGAAAATAAATTTTACAAATATATCACAGGGCTTGAAAAGACTAAAAACCAAATTGAAAATATACAATTTCAAATACAAAAGGCAAATTTAGAAAAAATAAACGAGCTAAATGAAAGAGTGGATGAAAGTGTAAAGAACCTAATTGATAAAAGCACGAGCAAGGGGCGTGATATGCAAATCATAGGCGCGGCAAATTTCACCCCTCAAATCGCTAAATACATTCACGAAAATAAAAAACGCATAGCCATTGAAAAGCTTGACGCAAAAGAGGCGGAAAATTTAGGCTTTAAATTTCCAAATGAGGCGAGAGCAACTATTGATTACACGGCGATACAGCACACGCTTAAAAGGCACGGAGGCGATTCTAAACTTGCAAAAGAGAGCGGACAAGAGCCTATAAATTACGATGATATAGCAAATTATAGAAATATCGCTAAAAATGCCGATGAGACTTTACAAAGCGAGGATAAAAGCGGAAATAAAGTTGTGGTAAGTTTTAAGCAAATTAATGGGCATTTTGTCGTTGTGGAGCAAATGCAAAGGAAGAATAACGATTTAGCTTTTAAGACGATGTTTAAGGAAAAAGGGGAATATAAAAATTCACCAAGCTATAAAGAAACAAGGGCTAAAACTCAAACGCTATCCAGTGGTTATGAGCCAAGTGCTAATTCTTTTGTCAAGCCCGATGAAAGTATACCACAAAAGCCGCAAGAAATAATCGAACAAGCAAAAGAGCAAGGCAAAAGTGTAACAGAAACAAAGGAATACGAGACATTAAAAGAGCATATTTGGATACCTTTACAAAAAGAAATCCAACAAGCAGAACAAGAACTTATAGAGGTTGAAAAAAGAAATGGAGAACTTTTAGATGATGATTTTAAGCAAAGTTATATAGAAACTACAATAAGAAATTTTTATAGAGATTATGAAATCCCAAAAGAAGTAAAAGCCATACAAAAGAAATATTTTAATCAAGCAATGCCGCAAGAATATGAAAAGTTTTTAAACTCTATAAAAAACCTGCCCGAGCAGACAGTGGCAAACGATTTAAGAGAAGCGGGCAGTGAAGCTAATGTTTTACAATACTTTAAAGATTTTGTCCATAATAATTATGTTGGCAAATCTATGGCTAAAAGAACGCAAACCGCAAAAGAAGCAGAATTTCTATTTTTAAGGCTTAAGTATAATAAAGATTTTGACATACCTAATGAAGCCTTTGACCTTACCAGTGCTAAAGGTAAAGCGGCTTTTGGGAAGTTTAAAACAAGTCTTAAAAAAGGCGAACTCACCGATAAAGTAGCCTTTTATCTCTATGATCAAAATATTTATAAAGTTAGAAAAAGCATTGAAAGGCTTTTAAACATCACGCCTTTAAAAGAATTTGGCACGAACTATGCTGAGTTTTATAGAGACGGCAAAGGTGCGGTTAAAAAGCTAATCAGAGAAGCACAAGCCTTTAAAGAAAGCGGCGAAAAAGGCGAATTCAAAGCCCAAGTCAGTGGAGCGTTTTATAAAGAGGGCTTAGGAGATATTGACTTGGTATGGGGGGAGGTTAAAGGAAGTGGTAGGGAAGCGAAAGGTTACGGGCTTTCTAAAATAATCGAAAAACACGGCGAGGATTTAGAGGGAGTTAGCAAAGGGCTTGATGAAATCATCACAAAGGGCGAAATTCACACGCAAGAATATGGCAGAAAGACGATTATTTACCATAAAAATGGCGATGTTTATAAGGTGGGATTGAAACAAAACTGGAAAGGGGAGCCGACTAAAAATAGCTGGGTTATCACAAGTTATAAAGAGGATAGAGAAGTCGATAAGTTTATCCACTCTAGCGATTTTACAAAAGGCGAGACTCTGCCTTTAAACTCTAATGAAATTATAGCAGAAAAATATTTAATCGATACCCTAAAAGAAATGCAAGATAGGGAGGTAAATGTAAAGTTAGGGGACGAAGATTTATTAGACCTTTATGAAAAATCCAGCCGAGAGATTTATGATGTTTTAGCAAAGAAATTACATTTAGATAGTGTCAAGCAGTATAGAAGCGATGGTTATGCCTTATTTGAAAATTCAAGTTTAGGAGCAGATGCAAAAGCGAGTTTTGAAGCAATTTTAAGGAAAAATTTAAGGCAAAGGCAGTTAGAAAACTTTGAAAAACCGCAAAATGTAAAATATGAAATACAAACCGAGCAAGGATTTAAATATTACCTTGATGAGAATAATGATGTTGTAATTAATCACAAAAATGAGCTTGTAGATTTTAAAGGCGGAGTGGTAAGAACTAAGCCTGATAAGGACGGCGATATTTTAGAGCTAAATGGGGTTTTAAGGCTTATAAGCCCTAGAAATGCGGATAATATGTATTTAGCTAAAAGGGACTTGACAAATAATGAATTTTACGATTTCCACGCAAATTTAAGACTTGCAAATTATTATCAAAACGGCTTATTTGTAAGTGATGAAAAGCTTTATGAAGTCTTTAAAAATATGCCTCGCAGCGCAGATAAACAGGGCTTAGACGATGTTATGGGTATATTAAGAGGTTTAACTAAGAGTAAAAATGTAAATCTGGCTTACGCACAAGAATTTATCGATAAACATTACGGGCTAGAGGCGGATTATAGAACCCTTGCTAGAGATATATTTAAGAGAGTAGATAAAGAATACAAGAAAAATGGTAATCCTTTTGGGATACTCTTTAACGATGAAAAGGCGATTAAAGATATAAGAGAAGTATATGGTGATGAAATAGCAAGGGACTTTTTTAAAGGTGAAAATGCGGTGGATTTTCTACTTTACACACAAGCAGGACACATAGAAAATGCGTTTTATAAAGAGGGCTTAGGGGACATCGATGTGGTATGGGGGGATGAGAATTTTGGCTTAAAGCATATTTTGGAGCAAAGAGCGAAGCAGTGGGGGGAGGAAAAGGCTTTAAAATTCATCTCTCATTTAAGCGAAAATATAGAAAAAGGGCAAATTGTAGAGCTAGAAAAAGGTAGAGTGGGCATTAAGACGGATTTAACAACCATAATCCTAGACAAGAAAGAAAATAATAATTTTGTTTTAACAGCGTTTAGAGATAGAAATAATAAAAAAGAGCTGGAAAGCCTTAATTTAAGTCAGTCTAAGACTTTTACAAATGAAAACGCTGGAACTAACGCAAAGGAAAGCCCTATTACTCCACTTAACCAAGAAAGCACTGCTAGTCGTAGGACAGACTTGCCTAGCTCACAAAGTGAAGCTGAAAAGACTACTTCAGCAAATGCTACTGATGAAATTATACCACAAAAAAGCATAAATTTAGCTATGGAAAAGTCTAGTTTTGATGAGAAAAAGGCTTTAAATAGTAAAAGTCCAATTTTAAAAGAGAAATTTGAAAGAGCAAAAAATTATGAGGAAAAAATAGAACTTATAACAAGAGAATTTTTAAAGGAAAATGAGCGTTTAAAAGAACAAATTGCAGAGATTAAAAACATAATCGAAAATAAAGATTATACAGAAAATGAGCTTTTAGAGGCTATGGATTTAATTAACGAAGCAAAAAGCAGTGGAGAGAAACTTGCCCTTAAAAAAAATGGGTGGTATATACCAATTTATCAAGACGATGGGGAAAGTATAGAAAGTTTAGCGCAAAAAATAATCAGAATAGAAAAAGAGAAATTTGAAATCAAGCCTTTAATGGATAGAGTAAAAAGAAATCAAAAACGCATCCAAACAATGAAATGGGATTATAAACAAATAAAACGCTATCCGCAAGACCATAAATATTATAAAGGACATAAACAAAGATTAGACAAAAATATTGATAGCTTTATAAAAAAACTTTTAAGAGATGAAAGCGATCATTTAAGAAGCTTAAGTTTAAATTATAATTTAAACACTGAAAGTGGCTTGAAAAAGGTGCGAGATTTATTTTATAAAAGCTTTAAACCGAATGAGGAGCAAATAGCTATTTTTGAGGCAATTTTACCAGTAGCTAAAGAACTTAATGTATGGGTAAGGGGTGCATTAAGAGACCCTTATGAAAGCTTTTATAGTGATAATACCATAGGGGTTGCGGGGTGGTATATTTATGGGGATAATAGTGCTAGGGTTAAACACTCTCTTAAAAAACAAGATAAGGGCAAAACCCTTTTGCACGAGCTAATTCATAGCGTAACAAGTAGGGCAATGTATGTTTATGAAAAGGGAGATTTTGAGCTTTTAACAAAAAGGCAAATTGAGGCGATTAAAAACATTAAGAATATTTATGAGCAAATTAAAGAGCAAAGGCGAGAATTTGGATTTATAGGCGATTATGGACTTAAGAATTCGCACGAAATGCTAGCAGAGCTTTCTAACCCAAAATTTGTGGAAAAATTGAAAAAAGTAAATGTTTTTGAGAAGCTTATTGATAATATTTTAAAGCTTTTCATCAGTGCAAAAGAATTTTTAGGACTTAAAAAAACAAATGCTTATGATAAGTTAAAAGAAAATTTGAGCGAAATAATACAAAATTATAAAACAGATTTTAGCGAACAATTTCAAAGGCAAAAATATAGAAATATGACCGATGAAACGAAAACTAATTCTTATAATCTTAGTTCGTTAAGAAACGAGGTAAAAGAGCATTTAAGCGCAATAATAGGCAAGAATATTATTAACGAAAATGACGGCAGAATAGCCTCAATCTCACGCAAAAATATTTCAAAAATGACAAGTGATAAGGCTATACAAAAAAGTGTTAATAATGGATTTACTCCACAAGATCATTTTAAAGCCGTGCAAGATATAGAAAGTTTATATCAAGGGGCGGTTTTAAAAGAAACACACGCAGATAGAAAGAGCAATAATCCTAATGTTTTTATACATAGATATACCGCAGATTTTAATGGAAATAACGCACTTATAACGATTAAAGAGAGTTTAGATAGTAATAGCAAGGGCAACAAGATTTATACGCTAGAGCTAGAAACCCTTGAGTTAAAGCCCTCTGCACCCGAGCCTCAAGGTAGTGCAACAATGTCTAAAAATACAGGATATGCAGAGCCTGTAACGCCCAATGAAACACACAAAAGCATTATAGCAGAAAAAAATGCAAAATTTGCTATGCAAAAACTTAACGAAAAAAGTCCGAATATTTATTACTCTAACCCTCACATAGGAGCGGGGTTAGTAGGCGGGGTGCTAAACGGCGTAGAGCAAGATGAGGAGGGGAATTTAAGCTTTGACCCTGCGAAATTTGCGGCGGGCTTTTTAGGCGCAAGTTTAGGGA
>NZ_JANURX010000025.1:0-9834 GCF_030250085.1 Campylobacter felis | reverse complement strand
AATTCAAAATCGCAAGGCTTGAAATATTTTTGAACCAAATTTTGTGCCTTGACATTACCCAAGCGACTCACAACCCTTGAGTATTGATTATAAATTTCGGCTTTTTGGGCGTTTTTTTGCAAGATGATATTTAGCACACTTTCCATAATATCCACAGGCTCAAAACCGCTCACAGCTATGGGCGTGTGAAAATTTTTAACCAAAGGCTCATAAATTTGATAACCCGTAATCACACTCACATGAGAAGGTCCCAAAAAAGCGTCAATTTTGACATTTTCATCGCTCATTATCGCTTGTATCGGAGCTGGGACGGTGATATGATTAGAAAAAATGGAAATATTTTTTAAATCTTCTTTGATGATTTTCTCTAAAAGCAAAGCACTCATAGGCGTAGTTGTTTCAAAACCTATAGCGAAAAAAATGATTTTTTTATTTTGATTTTCTTTTGCAATTTGCAAAACTTCAAGCGGAGTATAAAGCGCTCTTACATCAGCACCCTTAGCGCGTAAATCAAGCAAAGATTCTTTGCTCCCAGGGATTCTTAATAAATCTCCTAAGGTGCAAAAAATCACATTTTTTTGATTAGCTAATTTTAAGGCTATATCAATACGCTGACGCGGCATTACACACACAGGACAACCCGGTCCGTGTATGAAATTTACTTTCTTAGGAAGTAAGTCGCATAGAGCATATTTCATAATACTATGCGTATGTCCGCCACAAATTTCCATTATATTTATAGACTCTTTAATATTTTTTCTAATTAAAGCATTAAGTGCTAAAAGGGTATTTTTGTCTCTAAATTCATCGATGAAATTCATTAAGCCCCATATCCCCTTCGTCCGTTTTTATCTCTCCACTTTGCATTTTATCTACTATTTCTTGGTAGGTTTTAATGCTTAAAAGTGCGACTTCTTGATCGATTTTCTCCATAGCTACTCCCACATGGATTAAGACAAAATCACCCTCTTTCAAAGGCTCACTAATTAAATCTAAATTCACCTTTCTTTTGACCCCTAAAGTATCCACTAAGGCATTGTTTAATTCATCGATTTCTAAAATTTTGGAAGGGATAGAAAGGCACATTAAAAAAGCTCCTTTTTAAGTCTTAAATAACGATACCAAAGCTCTAAATTTGTCCCCGTTTTAGAATCAAGGACTAAAATATCGACTTTGGGATTAAGCTTTTTGCACTCTTTACTTGCTTCTTCGATGTTAAAATCAAAATGATGTGCCAAATCTGCTTTTGAAATGATGACTAAATCCGCTTTTTTAAACATCACGGGATATTTTTGCGGCTTATCACTCCCTTCTGTAACGCTCAAAAGCACGACATTTAAATGCTGTCCTAAGTCATAACTCGCAGGGCAAACCAAATTTCCTACATTTTCTATAAAAAGCAAATCGCACTCCCTTAAGCTTAAATGATGTAAGGCTTCATGCACCATAAAAGCATCTAAATGGCAACTTTGCCCTGTGGTGATTTGAAATGCTTCAGCTCCCGCTTCTCTTACGCGTTTAGCGTCATTTTCACTTTCTAAATCACCCTCAATAACGCTTATTTTCATTTCATTTTTTAAAGCTTTTAAAGTATTTTCTAAAAGCGTAGTTTTCCCACTTCCTGGAGAACTCATTAAATTAATACAAAGCACTCCAGTCTCATTAAAATGCTCCCTATTATGCTCTGCTTCGTGGTCGTTTTTGCTTAGAATTTTACTTAAAACTTCTAGGGTTTTTTCCTCTTTGAGCTCGGGATTTTCATAATTTTGATAATGATGATGTGAGTGGGTGTGAGTGGGTGAAGTTACCGAACAGCCGCAGTCTTTACACATATTTTCTCCTTAGCCTCTTGTATTTTCTTAAAATTCTAAACGATTTTAATTAATCGCCAACCAATATTTTATATTTAATGTTAAAATAGCATAAAATTTAAAAGGGTTAAAAATGAAACAAATCACACTAGCACACGGAGGCGGTGGCGAAGAAATGAACGAATTTTTGAAAGGCATTTTTAAGCTTTTTGATAATGATATTTTAAACGAGGCAAATGACGCCGCCATTTTAGGCGATATGGCTTTAAGCACGGATTCTTTTGTGCTAAGTCCTATTTTTTTAGATGAGGAAGTTAATATAGGCAAACTTTGCGTGTGTGGCTCAATCAATGACATTTTGATGGTGGGTGCGAAACCCTTATTTTTAAGTCTTGCTTTGATTTTAGAAGAAGGATTTGCTTTTGAAAAATTAGAAAAAATTTTAAAAAGTATTAAAAGTGAATGCGATAATATAGGCGTTAAGCTTGTTTGTGGGGATACTAAGGTCGTGCCTAAGGGAAAAGGCGATGAAATTTATATCAATACAACAGCCCTAGGGCAAATCATAAAACCCTGTCAAACAAGGAATTTAAAAGCAGGTCTTAGTGTGCTACTAAGCGGTGATATAGGTGCTCACGGTGCTAGCGTTCTTATAAAAAGAAATGCGCTTGAAGCGGACATTAAAAGCGATTGTAAGTGCGTAAAAGATGAAGTTTTAGAGCTTTTGGGGGCAAATTTAAGCATAGTGGCAATGCGTGATGCTACGCGTGGGGGCTTATCGGCTGTTTTAAATGAGTGGGCGAGTTTTTGCAAAAAAGATATTTTAATTTATGAGGAAAAAATAGCCGTTAAAAGTGAAGTTTTAGGACTTTGCGAACTTTTTGGCTATGAGCCTTATGAACTTGCTAATGAAGGCACTTTTGTGCTTTGTGTAGAGCAAAAAGACGCGCAAAAAGCCTTAGAAATCTTACAAAAATATAACAAAAATGCGAACATTATAGGAGAAATTCTACCAAGTGAAAAAGCAAGGGTGATTTTACAAAATGCCTATGGAGCAAAACGCTTTTTAGAAAGCCCTAAGGGTGAGCTTTTACCTAGGATATGCTAATGCACGAATTAAATATAGTAGAATCCTTAATCACACTTTGCGAGGAAAATGCCACCACTCAAAACGCCAAAGAAATTAATGAAATTTATGTTAAAATCGGGCGTTTAAGTGGTATAGAAATCTCGCTTTTTAAGCGTTGCTTTGAAACTTTTAAAGAAAATTCTATACTCTGTCAAAAAGCTAGGCTTTTTGTAGAGGTTGGGGAGCTTGAAATTTTATGTCTTTCTTGTGGGGAAAAAAGCATTTTAAAAGAAAATGTGTTTAAGTGTCCAAAATGCAAAAGTGTGGATTTAAAAACCATAGACGGCGATGAAATGATGTTAATGCGGCTTGTTATGAAGTGATGGTGCCCAAGGCCGGACTCGAACCGGCACAAGGTCGCCCTTACTAGATTTTGAGTCTAGCGCGTCTACCAGTTTCACCACTTGGGCATATTAAGAGCGTAATTATACTTTTTTAAGTTTATAAATTCTTTAAAAGGAATTTTAAATTTAGGAACGCTTTTTGCTTGTAATGTCGTAGCAGTATTTGAAAAGATTAAATTCATCATTAAGGAAAGACAATGAGAGTTACAAATAAACTTAATTTTACAAACTCCATTCAAAATACGATGAGCGGTGCTTCTGCTTTAAATAAGCTTAGTATGCAACTTAGCTCAGGTATGAAAATACAAGATTCTTACGAAGATGCTAGCATTTACATCGATAATACGCGCCTTGAGTATGAGCTAAAAACTCTGGAGCAGATTAAAGAGGCGACAAGTTCAGCTAAAGAAATGACCTCAAATAGTATGAAAGCCTTGCAGGATATGGTGAAATTGCTAGAAAATTTCAAGGTTAAAGTAACTCAAGCTGCAAGTGATAGTAATTCTCAAACCTCTCGTGAAGCCATAGCTAAAGAGCTAGAAAAGATAAAAGAGCAAATTGTCCAGCTTGCAAATACGAGCATTAATGGGCAATACCTTTTCGCAGGAGCCCAGCTCAATCACAAGCCTTTTGACTCTAAGGGCAATTATTTTGGCGATAAAAATAATGTCAATGTCGTAACGGGTGCGGGAACGGAAAGTCCTTATAATATCCCTGGATTTGATTTATTTTTCAAAGCTGATGGGGATTATCAAAAGCAAATTACGACCAATGAGAGCTTTACGGATAATAGACATGATTTAAGTAAAAACCCTAGCAAAAAGCAGTATTTAAAGGGAGATAATTTATGGCAGGATTTAATCGGGCTTGGCTATGTGAAAGATAAAAAGTTAGAAATTGATAAGGATTTTGACCAGAAAGATACAAGACTTGATTTTCCACCAACTACGCTTTATGTGCAAGGGGTAAAGCCTGATGGACAGAGCTTTAAATCCGCCGTTTTAGTTAATCCTACGGATAAAATGGAAGATGTGCTAGAAAAAATAGGCAATTTATATGGTAATACTGCCACCGAAAAAGTGGTCGATGTAACGATTAATGATAGCGGTCAAATTCAAATAAGAGATTTAAAAGAGGGCAATAATAAGCTTGATTTTCACGCAGTAGCTTACACTCCGCAGTTTGATGATAAAACAAAAATGCAAAAAATAGAAACTGCAATGCAAGCGGCTAATCCTCCTTTAAGTAAAGACGGTTTAACAAATTTGATTATGGAAGCAGCCATAGGCAATCCAGCAAGACCGATCACAGATTTACAATCTCCTGTTCAAGTAACGATAAATAACCAGCAATTTAATATCGACCTCCACCAAACTGACTTTATCAATTCTAAAATGACAGATAGTGAAGGAAATGCTACAAATGGGGCGGATTATGATAATGTCTTTTTTGAAAAGCACGGAAATTCCGTTGTAGGGAATGTCTCTCAAGTCATTCAAGGGACAAATGCTTACGCCACAGATGATACAAAGCTAAGTGAGGTAATGTCGGGTAATGCTATGGACTCCACTTTAAATTTAACCG
This sequence comes from Campylobacter felis, assembly GCF_030250085.1. NCBI lineage: Bacteria > Pseudomonadati > Campylobacterota > Epsilonproteobacteria > Campylobacterales > Campylobacteraceae > Campylobacter > Campylobacter felis. The sequence goes on along the minus strand of NZ_JANURX010000025.1, from coordinate 4,966 downwards.
TCAATTCAAAGGGTGGAAATACCTATAATGTAACGGTTAATTTGCAAAATTCAACCGTGAGTTTTCCAGATCCAAATAATCCTAATCAAAACATCACCTTTCCTATCACGCATACAAATCCTACCACAGGAAATAATGGTGTCGTAACTCCGCCAAATGAGATAACTTATAGACAGCTTAACGACATCATAGGAATGTTTGCAAGTGATCAAGTGCCAACGCAAAGCATACAGCCAAATAATGGGCAAATCACAAATGCACAATATGACACCTTGCAAAAATTGATGAGCGATTCTAAATCGACCGTAAATGTTACGATGGATTATCGTGGGCGTATTAGCGTTACAGATAAACTTTCAACAGGCACGAATATAGGCGTTTCTCTAAGCGACTCACAAAGCGGACATTTTCCACGGCCTCCTTACAATCATACGGCAAATCAGGTCGCGGGACCAGATTTTTCCTTTAATGCGAACAATTCTTTAGTCATTGATGAGCCTAATGTTGATGTGATTAAGGATTTAGATTTGATGATAGAGGCGGTTTTAAGTGGAAATATGAGAGCTAATGCAGACGGAGATAATCCTAGAAATACAGGGATGCAAGGCGCACTTGAGAGGCTTGACCACTTAAGCGACCACATTAACAAGCTAAACACCACTATGGGGGCGTATCATAATAATATAGACAATGTCAATACACGCGTAACCTTTTTAGCTGTCAATGTGCAAACGCTTAAAACTCAGGTCAATGACGCAGATTATGCTGAAACTTTAATGAATTTAATGCAAACCCAACTTGCCTACCAAGCTTCGATGAAGGCAACCACAACCATATCACAACTAAGCTTGTTAAACTATATGTAAAGCTTTAATGCTATAATAGCTTCTTTTATCAAATTTTAAGGATTTAACATCAAAAAAGAAGCTATTTTTATCCTTTCATCTTTAATTATTTTTTATCTTTGTCTTTGTATGTTAGCACCTCAAATGGGTGTATGGCTTTATGAGGCGAATTTCTTTTTATTTGGGGAATTTGGAATTTATTATCCTTTTGCCCTTTTTGTTTTAAATTATTTATATTTTAAAAAATCTTACAAAATAGAGCTTTTTAAACGCACAGAGCTTTTTGGCATAAGCTTTGCCTTTTTTGCCACTTTGCTTTTATTTGCTGTGTTTGATAAGCATAATGGCTATATTTTAGAGCTTTTATATGCTTTATTTTCTACGCTTTTTGGGCATATAGGAAGTGGGATAGTGGCACTTTTATTTTTACTTCTTTCTATTTGCCTACTTTTTCCAAATTTCATCAAAGAAGTGTTTAAAATAGAAATTAAATGGGAGCGTTTAGCTCAATTTGAAAGTAATTTCAAAAATATCTTAATGAAAATTTTTGGCGGGGAAAGCGAAAAAGAAGAGTTTGCAGAAATAAAAACAAAGAGTAAAGAAAAAGAAAACACCCCACCACCAAAAATACAAAATTTAAAACCTGCAATAGAAGAAGAGATAAAAACAAATAATCTTAAAGCAAGTAGCAATGCAAAAGCCGATTTTGCCAAGCTTAAAACGCAAATTTTAGACGAAAAAATAGAAATTGAAAATCTCAATCCCCAAAGTTTTCTTTATGAAAATTCTAGGGAATTACGCTCTTTCGCACAAAAAGCAAGCAAAAGCGTAATGGGGCTAGATGAGGAATTTAACTTTATACCACAAGAGGAGATGGAAGTGATACCAGAGCGTTTTTTAAAGCCTAAGAAGCCAGAGGATATTCAACAAATTGACATTAAGGACAATTTAGATGAGCCAAGCTACAAAAGAAAAAATATAGCAATTACTTCTCCAAAAAATGAAACCAAGCCTAAAATTTTCACTAAAGAGCTAGAAACTAGAGAAAATTTAATGCAAAAAGCAAGACTTGAAAAAGAATATAAAGAAAATCAAAATGAAATTTTAGAAAAAAAAGTGCAAGAGCAAATTCAAAGACTTGAAAACGAAGAATTGAAAAATCTTAGCCCACTTCCTACAAATAGCAAATATAGCTTCAATGAAGAAACAACTTCTTTAAGCAAAACGCCAGAAATTCAAAACACCCCTCCAACAAATTTACAACCGCAAATAAGCAATGACGATTTTGAAATTATAGAATTAAAAGAAAATTTAGGGCAAGATGTGGAATTTGTCGTCGAAGAGCTTGAAAGCCCGATAATGCCACCAAAGCCTTCCGTCATTAAACTTGAAGATGTTGAGGAAAAAAATGAAAAACTTTATCTTAACGATGAGGCAAAAAAACCTTTAAAAGAAGATTTTAAAATCATATCAGAAGAGAATTTGCCACAAAAAAGAAGCGTTTTAGCTAAAGAAATAGCTATAAATCAAGCTCTTTTAGCCGAGATAGAACAGGGGAATTTTGAAAATCCAAAGGATTTCATTTTACCTCCTCTTGATTTTCTTGCAAATCCTGATGAAAAAAAGAGAGAAATTGACGAAAGCGAGATTGATAAAAAAATTTATGATCTGCTTGAGAAATTACGCCGCTTTAAAATAGGAGGCGATGTGATTAGCACCTATACAGGACCTGTGGTAACGACCTTTGAATTCCGCCCTAGTGCCGATGTAAAAGTAAGCCGAATTTTAAATTTGCAAGATGATTTAGCAATGGCTTTGAGGGCACGCTCTATCCGTATCCAAGCACCTATTCCTGGTAAAGATGTAGTCGGCATTGAAGTGCCAAATGAAGAAACGCAGACCATTTATTTAAGAGAAATTTTAGAAAGTGAAGTTTTTCGTAACTCAAAAAGCCCACTTACCATAGCACTCGGCAAGGATATAGTAGGAAATGCCTTTGTAACTGATCTTAAAAAACTTCCGCATCTTCTCATAGCAGGGACAACGGGAAGTGGGAAAAGCGTGGGGATAAACGCTATGCTTTTAAGCTTACTATACCGCAATAGCCCTAAAACTTTGCGTTTGATGATGATAGATCCAAAAATGCTTGAATTTAGCATTTATAATGATATCCCTCATCTTTTAACGCCTGTTATTACCGACCCAAAAAAAGCTGTCAATGCCCTTTCTAATATGGTCGCAGAGATGGAGCGTAGATACCGCCTAATGGCTGAAGCAAAAACCAAAAATATAGAAAATTACAATGAAAAAGTAAGACTAAGCGGTGAAGCGGAGGAACTGCCTTTTATCGTTGTGATTATCGATGAATTAGCGGATTTAATGATGACGGCAGGTAAAGATGTGGAATTTTACATCGGGCGTTTAGCACAAATGGCAAGAGCGAGCGGAATTCATCTCATCGTGGCGACTCAACGCCCTTCCGTTGATGTAGTTACAGGACTCATCAAAGCAAATTTACCAAGCCGAATTTCTTACAAGGTAGGGCAAAAAATCGATTCAAAAGTCATACTTGATGCTATGGGTGCTGAAAGCTTACTGGGTCGTGGAGACTGCCTTTTTACTCCTCCTGGAACAAGTAATATCGTGCGTTTGCACGCACCTTTTGCTAGCGAATTTGAAATTGAAAAAATTGTGGATTTTCTAAAAGAACAACAAGTTGTAGAATATGATGATAGCTTTTTAAAAGATGAGCAAAGTAGTGGAGTAACGGCAAATGGCGAGATTGAGGGAGGGCTTGATGAGCTTTTTGAAGAGGCTAAAAGGGTTATTTTAGAAGATAAAAAAACAAGCATTTCTTATGTGCAACGCCGTCTTAAAATAGGCTATAATAGAGCCGCCAATATCATAGAACAATTGAGCCAAATGGGAATTTTAAGTGAGCCTGATTCTAAGGGACAAAGAGAAATTTTACATTCTAACGCAAAGGATTAAAAATGCAGGAAAAAATTATGGTAGTCGATCCAAATCAACTAAGCGATGTAGAGGTAGCAGACATTTTAAAAAATGCGTCAAGCGTTAAAAATACTAGTTTTAGAGGAAATTTAGATGAACTTTTAGATGAGGCTAAAATGGTTATTTTAAAGGGTGGCAAAACTAATGCTCTATATTTACAAAGTGAACTTAAAATCGGTTTCAATAGAGCTGAAATTATCATAAAGCAATTAAGTCAAATAGGCTTTTTAAGCGAACCTGACTCTAATGGAGTGAGAAAAATTTTATAAAATTTAGCGATAAACTCACAAACTTTACTCATCATCAACGCCTTCGAACAATGGCTCAACTTCTTCAGATCAAACCCAAGCATCAAAAATCTCTCCTAGATCAAAGCCTTAATCCATCCATAAACTTATTTTTATGCTTTATTTAATCCCACTTTAAGCTTTCCTCGCTACAATTTCATTTCTTTTTTGTTTTTACCCTTAGCTTCTTAGCCATAGTAAAAACCTAAAAAAAGTCTTGTTCTTTAACACCAACATTGTTATTTAAATCTTATAGTCAATCTTTGAAATCTAAATAAGTGACGATTGAGCCAACTTTACTATATATTAGTAAAGCTAAACAAATAAAAGTTTTAGATTAAAACTTCATATCACTAAAGCTAAAGATACTAGGGAATAACCTAATTAATGGATTGTGTTTAGCAATCTTATCTTTAGTGTTGCTTCTTAGTCAGGCTTTGCCTGATGTTAAAGAAGATAAAAATATGGAGAGTTTGATCCTGGCTCAGAGTGAACGCTGGCGGCGTGCCTAATACATGCAAGTCGAACGATGAAGCCTTTAGCTTGCTAGAGGTGGATTAGTGGCGCACGGGTGAGTAAGGTATAGTTAATCTGCCCCGCACTGGGGGACAACACTTAGAAATGAGTGCTAATACCCCATACTCCTATTTAGCATAAGTTAGATAGGGAAAGTTTTTCGGTGTAGGATGAGACTATATAGTATCAGCTAGTTGGTAAGGTAAAGGCTTACCAAGGCTATGACGCTTAAGAGGTCTGAGAGGATGAGCTCTCACACTGGAACTGAGACACGGTCCAGACTCCTATGGGAGGCAGCAGTAGGGA
>NZ_JANURX010000024.1:0-10827 GCF_030250085.1 Campylobacter felis | reverse complement strand
CTTTATAAAACAGGAGATATTGTCGCTTATAATGAATTTGGGGAATTACTTTGTTATGGAAGACTTGATAATCAAATCAAATTTAAAGGACACAGAATTGAGCTTGGTGAGATAGAAGCAGTGTTAAATTCTCACGCAAAGATTAAAAATAGTGCTTGTATCTTTAAAGATGATAAACTCATCGCCTTTTATGAGAGTGATGAGGAGCTTGATTTAAAGGGCTTTTGTAAGCAAAAACTCCCCCCTTATATGATAGCCTCAAGTTTTGTAAGGGTGGAAAAATTCGCCCTTAATGCAAATGGTAAGATAGATAGGAAGGTTTTGAGTGAAAGAGCATAGCGACATAATTGAAAAAGCACTAAAGCAAGGCTATCTTAGTTTTGAAGGGGAGAATATTATCTATCACACTAAGAAGCTAAGTAAGCAAAACTACACAAATCCAGAAGAAAAAGTGCGCGCAGAAGTGTTTGCAAGGCTTATTATTGAAAAAGAGTATCCACTCTCTCACATTGCCATAGAAGTGCGTGTTACACGAGGTAGCAATAAAAGTAACACAAGAGCGGATATTGTCGTTTATAAAAATGCCAAGCATCAAAAAGCCTTCATCGCCATAGAGCTAAAAAAGTCAAGTCAAAAAGACTTGCGAGAGGCAAAAGAGCAGGTTTTAAGCTATGCAAATTTTTTGGGAGTAGATTACGCGCAAGTAACTAATGGCAGAGAAAAAATCACGCTCTACATTAAAGAGAATGGTAACGATTTAATTGATGATATTCCGCCCTATGGTGGTAATGCACCCTTATGGAAATACTTGCGAGATTCTAAGAATAACAATATTTCAAAAATAACAACTGATGAGCTAAAAGCACTTTTGCAAAAAATCCATAATTATCTTTGGAATGGTGGCAAAAGAAATCCAGCCGAAGCCTTTAGCGAATTTAGCAAAATCATCTTTACGAAAATAATGGACGAAAAAATCGCCGAATACGACGCAGATTATAAACTTAAACATTATGAATTTCAAAAAAATCGCGATGAAGATAAATTTGCCCTAGAAAAGCGTATTAAAGGGCTATATCAAAAATATAAGGAAAAAGATAGCAATGTCTTTGATAATGCTCTAATTTTAGATGCAGATGAGATTAAATTTTTAGTAGAGAATCTTGAGAATATTAGCCTAAGCGAAACAGACTTGGATATTAAAGGAAAAGTATTTCAAAAGTTTTTTGCAGATTTTTTTAAAGGCACAGCTGGGCAGTATTTTACACCGCTTAATATTGTGCGTTTTATGGTGGAGTGCTTTGACATTAGGCAAGATGATTTAGTGCTAGATCCAAGTTGCGGAAGTGGTGGATTTCTACTCCAAACTTTGCAATATATGCAGGAAAAAAGCAAAAAACTCGATGGCGAATACAATCAAAAACGCTTTTGGCATTCTTTCGCGGAGAAAAATCTCTATGGCATAGAAATTAGCGGTGGGATTTCACAAACAGCTAAAATGAATATGATTATCCACGATGATGGGCATACGAATGTCATCACAGCCGATGGGCTTGACTCTTTTGAAAATTTCATAAGAAAAAATAACAAATTTCAAAAAAACACCTTTAATTTTATCTTTACAAATCCACCTTTTGGCTCTAGCATACCCGCAAGTAAGCCTTATTTTGAGGACTTTTCTTTTGCAAAAAGTGAAGTGCATTTCATTGATAAAATCATTGATAAAAAATCCCCTAAAGATTTAAGCACACAAAAAAGCGAGATTTTATTTTTAGAGCGGTATTTTGAGTTTTTAAAAGAGAGTGGCATTGTAGCTTGTGTGCTTCCTGATGGGATTTTGACAAATTCTAGTTTGCAAAATGTGCGCGATTATCTTTTAGAACGCTTTTATTTACTTGCTTCTTTCTCTCTACCCCAGCATACCTTTTCAAACTATGGTGCGGGGGTAAAATCTAGCATTTTAGTCCTAAAGAAAAAAGACAAAAAGGCTATTAAAGCATTTTTAGATAAAAAAGAAGCCATACAAAATGCCATTACCCAAAAGCACAAAGATGAAATTTTAAGTTTAAGAGATGAGCTAAAAGCCCTTATCGCACCGCTACAAAAGGAGTTAAAGGCTTTAGAGAAAATGCAAGATAAAGATTTAAAAACGCAGGAGCAAATTGCCACCCTAAAAGAAAAAATAGCAAATATAAGAGAAACATACAGATATAAAGAGGAGCTTGTGCGTGATAAAATTTGTGCCAAAGTAAGCGAAAAGCTAAAGCAGCTAGAGAGCTATGAAGTCTTTATGGCTATCATTGAAAACATCGGCTTTGACGCCACAGGCAAGGAATTATGCGAATATGAAAAAAGCGAACTTCACACCATAGCCTTAGAATTTAAAAAATTTTATCAAAAGCACTGGGGGAAAAATGGCTGAAATTTTTACAAGAAAATTTAGCGAAGTCAGTGGCGGGAGGTTTGACGCGGAATTTTATAGTAAAAAATATGCCTTTATTGATAATTTTTTCAATAACAAAGAATATAAAACATTAAAAGAAATTGTAGAACCAATCAAAAATGGTTCTACCCCTAATAATGGTAAATTTGAAGAAAAAGGTATTCCTTATTTTCGCTCTCAAGACCTAGATTTATACGAATCTTATCCTACAAAATTTGTTAGCTTAGAATTTCACAATTCTATTATTCGCTCAAAATTAGCACCTAATGATGTTTTATTAGCAATTGTTGGTGCAACACTTGGTGCTGTTGGTTTTGTATCTAACGACATTGCGGAAGCAAATATCAATCAAAATATTGCAAAGTTAAGAATAATTGATGACAAAATAAAAGCAAAGTTTTTGGCTATTTTTTTGGATTCTGCTCTTGGCAAAAAGCAAGTTTTTAGATTGGCTACAATTACAACCCAAGCATATATCAATAACTCACAATTAGGCTTAATTAAAATTCCAAAACTCCCCCTTTCCACACAACAGCACATTATTGACCTTATGGATAAAGCCTATAAAGCTAAACAAGAGAAAGAAAATAAAGCCAAAGAACTTTTAGATTCTATTGATAGCTATCTTTTAGAAGAGCTTGGCATAATCTTGCCATTAAGAGCAAATAACACTCTAGATTCTAGAATCTACACGCAAAAGATAAGTGCCTTAAGTGGCTCTCGCTTTGATGCAAATTATCATCAAAAATATTATACAGATTTAGAAAAATCCTTGCTCTCTTCACCTTATCCCCTAGTCAATCTCGCCTCTTTAATCAACAATTTTAAAAAGGGTATAGAAGTCGGCAGTGGCGAATACTCTCAAAATAAAGAAATTCCCTTTATCCGCGTGAGTGATATTTCAAATAATGGCATAGATTTTTCTAATGTGCAAAAGTTTATTTCCGCTTCTTTGTTTGAGAATCTTAAAGCCTACAAACCTAAGGAAAATGAGCTTTTATACTCTAAAGATGGCACGGTAGGCATTTGCCTAGAGGCTGATACAAGCCACAATTACATCATTAGCGGAGGGATTTTGCGTTTAGAATTAAAGGCGGAAGTGGATAAAGACTTTTTATGCTTTTTGCTTGGCTCTTATATAATGAATGTCTTTGCAAATCGCGCAAGCATTGGTGCAGTGATTAAGCATTTAAATGTAGGCGAGTTTTTAAATCTCAAAATCCCCCTACCACCCCTTGCAATCCAAACGCAAATCGCTAGTAGGCTAAAAAGCTCTAAATTTCAAGCCCTAAGCTTAGAAAAAGAGGCAAAAGAGATTCTACATAAAGCAAAAATTGATATAGAAGCACTCTTGCTAACTGCGGGGGGGGGGGGGGTAACCCTTGCATTTAGCTTTGAAGCATTTAAACAAACGCATTATTTTGACAAAATGATAAAAATTTGGAATGAGAAGGAATATTCTGTGGTAAGGCTGGGGGAAGTTGCAAGAGTAAAATCAGGCTTTGCTTTTAGTTCAAAAGATTATGTGCAAGATTCTAATGTGTCTCTTATCACAATTAAAAACATTGATTTTAGTGGCGTCGTTTTTGGAAATACTACATTTTTACCTAATAATTATTGGATCGAATATGCAAACTTTCAAATTAAAAATGGAGATATTTTGATAGCAATGAGTGGCAGTGTAGGTAAAATATGTATATATAATTCAAATAAATTGGCTCTTTTAAATCAAAGGGTTGGTATACTAAAGATTGAAAAGTGTCTTAACGATTTTGTGGTATCAATTTTACAAACAAAAATATATCAGCATTTTTTCGCAAGAATTGCAACAGGTGGCGTTCAATTAAATCTTAATGAAAAAGATATTCTAAACCTAAAAATCCCCCTCCCACCACTTACAGAGCAAGAAAGAATCGCTAAAGAAATAAGCCAAAGAAAAGCAAGGGCAAAGGCGTTAAAACAAGAAGCAAAAGAGAGTTTAGAATCTGCTAAAAAAAAAGTAGAGCATATTATACTAGGAGTATTTGAAAGATAAATATTTAAAAAGGCTCAAATTAAGAAAATTTTTGTAAAATAATCTATTTTCAAATAATATTAACGACAAGGTGGCGTATTAATTATGAAAATCCTGATGTATCATTATGTGCGTGAAAGTGTGCCACATTTGCCATTTTTTCGTTATTTGTCTTTTGATAATTTTAAAAAACAATTAGATTATTTTGAAAAAAATTTTGGCTTGGTATCTTTTGAGGAATTTTGCCGCCTTAAAACAGAGCCTGAATTTATCAATGTGCTTAAAAATAAGATTTTACTTAGCTTTGATGATGGCTTAAAAGAGCATTTTACCTTGGTCTATCCAGAGCTTTTAAAAAGGGGAGCTTTGGGAATTTTCTTTATGCCAACTGCGGTTTTAAAAGAGGAAAAAGCTTTGTGTGTGCATAAAATTCACTATTTGCTAGGACACGGGGGGGGGGGGGGGGTAAGCTCCTTGATTTAGCCTTAGAGCTAATTGAACCTAGTATGTGTGAGGGTGAAAATACCTATTTGTTCGAAGATTATTATGATTTACTTGATGATGATGTAAGCGTGAAGCAATTTAAGCTTTTATTAAATTATAATCTCAAAGAAGAATTTAAAGAAGAGGTTTTATCCACCCTGTTAGCGAAATGTAACTTAAGCGAGGCACAAATTTACGAAAATTATTATCTTAACCGCGAAGAGCTTAAAATAATGAGTGAAAATCAAATGCTTATAGGAAGCCACGCTCACTCTCACATTAATTTCTTAAATCTTAACGCCAAACAAGAAGCAGATGAAGTGAGAAAATCTTTTGAAATTTTAAGCTTTTTAGACCCTGCCATTCGCACTTTTTGTTATCCTTATGGGGAATTTAGCAGGAATTCAAGGGCTATTTTGCAAAATTTGGGAGTTGATTTTGCCTTTGTAAGCTTAGATGAGTATAAAAAAGACATCGATGAAGAGGATTTAAAGAAAAATCCTTTTACTTTAAGCCGTTATGATTGTAATGCCTTTAAATTTGGGAAAGCGAGTATGGGATAATGCACGAGTTAAGATTTTGCCGCCTTGATGAAGTGGCACTTTTGCAAAGCTACATCGCTAAGGAGTGGAGAGGGGACCATATCTTTGTAAAATCACGCGAAGTGCTTGATTTTCAATATTTAGACCGCAAAAACTCCCGCTATAATGTCCTCATCGCTTATAATACGCAAACTAAAGAATTTGACGGAATTTTGGGCTTTAGTTTGCTAAGTCAGTATGATGAAAATATCAAAGATGAGTGGATTTTCACTTCACTTTGGAGTGCCAAAAAATCTTATCCCTCGCTAGGACTTAAGCTTTATCGCTATCTTTTTGAATTTTTTAACATCAAAAATACCTCAACGGCTGGACTTTCGGGAGATTCTGTGAAATTTTGCAAACTTTTCTACGACAAGATAGATAAACTTTATCATTTTTACATTAAAAATGATAATAAAAAAAGCTTCAAACTTGCTATTTTTAAGCAAAATCCCCCAACTAAAAAGCCAAATTTAAGACTTAATCTTAAAAAACTTAGCCTTAAAGAATTCAAAAACTCCACTCTTAAATGCCACTTTACTCCGCAAAAAAGCAAGGCTTATTTTATCAATCGATATTTAAAACACCCATTTTACAAATATGAAGCTTTGGGCGTTTTTAAAGAAGATATTTTAAAAGCCGTATTTTTCATAAGAAGCGTTAAAACTCATAAGGCTAAAGCTCTTTTGATAGTCGATTTTATAGGCGATGTAAGGGGAAATTTACGCACTTTATTTGTAGAATTTTTACAAAAAAGACGATGTGAATTTGCAAGTTTGCTTTGCTATGTGCCAAAAAAAGAGTATTTTTTAAAAATGGGCTTTTCCCTGCCAAGTGATGATGAGCTTTTGCCTGTATATTATGAGCCTTTTTTAAAGCAAAATATCGCCATTTACTTCGCCCTAACTAGCAAACATAAAAACGCCTCCTTTTTCAAAGGCGACAGCGACCAAGATAGGGTCAATAAGCTTGGTTAATTATATTTTGTTATAAAGACAAAAATCACAACCTCTTAGTATAAGATAAAAAATTTTAAAACATTTTATCTTAATTAGGTCCATAATTTGCTTTTAATTTATACCTCTTTGATACAATCTTTTTGCAAGTTATTTTAAAGGAATCAAATGAAACAAATCAAGCAATTTTTCATCAATATAGAACGAACAGACATTGATGAAAATATGGATAATCTCGTAAGCGATGATGTGATTGATAGTATTGACATTATGGCTTTAGTAGCAGAGATTGAAAAGCACTATGGCAAGGCTTTAAAAGCGGAATTTATCAACGCAGAAAATTTTGAAAATTTCGCAAGTATCAAAAAAATGTTAGAAAGTGCTTTTTAAACCCCCTCCCAAAGCGGCATGGGGCTTTAAGCCTTTAAATTTTGCTCTTTAAGGGCTTTGATAACGGCATTTTTAGACTGCAAAAGTTCCGTGAAAAAATCGACCACCTTATCCCAGTCTTCTTGTGTTACTTTTTCTAAATGAAAATTCTCTTTATATGCGTCCCAATTTACAGGCTCAAATAAATGCGTTTTGTGCGGGAAATACTTCGCCCTCACCCACTCTAAAGACGAAGCATAATAATCCACATAAGCCTTAGCTAAATCTTTTTGCACCCTAAATTTGAGCCTATCTTCTTTCACGCCCTCAAAATGCTTCCTTGAGATGTAAAGCATAGAATTAAAATTCCCGCCTAAGTCCTTTTTGTTAAGCCTTGATTGTAGCTCTATGCCAAGAAGATTAAAGCTTTCATTTTTGTGTTGTTTGAGTGAAAATTCCTCATCCCACTCTATGCCTAAATGATGTGTAAAGTCCTTAAGCATAGTCCCTCCCACATAATCCTGCCTTAAAAGACGCACGATGATATTTTCCTCCCCCCACACCGCTTCGTGGTCTTTTACGATTTGCGCGTAATCAAAAATGTGCTTTCTAGGGTGCTTATCAGGGGCAAAATCGCCTGAATAAAAGCCCATATTATTCTTATAATCTTGTGAGCAATGTGAATTTAAATAATCCAAAGTATTTCTAAAATACACGATGATTTTCACTTCATCAAAGCCCAAATTTCGCATAATATTTTCTAAAATTTCGATGTGGCGACGCGTTGGAAAGTCCCACACTATACCCTCAGCGGAAAAGATGAAGGTTTTATCCCTATGCTCTTTAATTTCTTCTTTAAAATTCTCTAAAGCCCTAAGTAATCTTTCATTTTCTAAATCTTCTAAAACATTTGCGCTTAAATTTGGTTTTTCTACAAGCTCCAAAACCATATCCACCAAAGCCCAGTGGCGATTTGCCACGCGTAAGCTTTTAGGATAAATAAAACCCTTTTCTAAAAGTTTGGCTTCATTTTGCATTAAAAAGCCTTGTTTTTCTTGATTACCTGAATTTGTCGTGCCTATGTGTAAAAATGCTTTCATTATTTGCCTTTCAAAAATTTTTCTTATTTTAGCTTAAATTGTGTAATGTCAAGCACATACCCCCCTCCCCCGTCATCTTTAAAGGTAAAAAGCTTGTCTTCACACACATAGCTGATTTCATTATCCTCTCCCACAGGACTTTTCCTACCTTGTAATTTTTCGAGCATTTTAGGCAGCTCTTTACGACATAAAGCCTTATCACTCATTCTAAGTCCGTGCTCTAAACTTTTTACAGCGCGTCCGTCTATATCATTTTCATCTTTGATTAAATGCAAGGTATCATCAAAGCCCAGTTCTTTGAGCTTTTCGCTTAATTCTATCTTTTGCGTAGCAGGTGCGCCATCATCTAAATTTGAGTGATAATGCACGAAAATTGTCTTTTTAGATTTTTCGGCGAGAGTTTGAAGATGCTTAGTATTTAAAATCGTCCTTGCATAATAATTTGCGTTGGAAAAATAATAGGGCGAATTTTCATCTTTTGTCCAAAATTTCTTTACAAAACAAGCAAGCGCATAATGCTTTCCATTGATTACAAATTCAGGAACCCCCGTCTCACGCCCTAAAATATGCGGTAGCCAAGGCAAAACGACCCCACTATTATCCAAAACGCCATCGACATAAAAAGCAGCGATTTTCGCACAAAGCATAGCCAAATAGCCCCCGTAACTCCCTCCCACATAAATTTTAGGAAGCTCCGCAAATTCGGGGATTTGCAAAGCTAAATCTTTCACAATGCACATTATATCAAGTGCGCTCATAATGCCGTAATTTTGATAATCTCCATTTTTAGGCACGACATCACAATTAAGACGCACCATAAAATTTTCTTCCAAAACTTTGTTATTTTTATATTCTTGTAAATGCTCATCTATCCACGGCAAAAAGCCCAAATAATTGCCCACATCGACTCTATCATTACACTTTAAAAGCTGCAAAATTTTTTGCATAAGCTCTATATCCTTAGCATTTGGAATCAAGTAAGGATTATAAGGCTCTATGACACCCACCCTCGCACAAAAGCAGTGATAAATGGGGCTTATAACGCATACGGGATGTGCTTTTGCCACGCTTTTACGCTCAAAATCGAGAAAATTCATATTTGCATTTGCTCCAAAACCACCAATTAAAAAAACGATAGCCTTAATATCCTTACTATCATCGTAACTTAAGCGGTATTCAAGCTTTGAATTTCTCTTAAGTCCAAGCTCCACATCACAGGCTCCATCTATAAAAAAACTCTTTTCTACAAGCATTAGCACACCTTAAAAAATTTAAACGACATTATAATCAATTTTACAAAATATTTAAGTTTTGTTTTGTTTTTTTTTGATAAAATGCAGGTTCTGAATTTTTTAAGAGAAAGGTTTAAAATGTTTAATTCCCTAAACATAGGCGTAAAGCTTGTCATATCCGTGGCAATTGCTGTCATTATAGGCTTAATTGCTTTTGTTACTATCATTTCTGTGCAAGTAAGCCAAACAATGCAAGGTGAAGCTGAAAAGCTAATGCTTCAAGCCTCCAAACGCTATGCAAATAACATCGAAGGTGCGCTTAATGAAAGCATAGCTCTCACCAAATCTACCGCAAGGACTATCACGGATTCCATTAAAAACAATGGTTATTTTGATATTGCCGATATAGAAACCGTCATCAATAACATCTTCGATAGTTCCGCTTACGCAACTTATACTTTTTTATATCTCAATAACAATACCATCCTAAATGACCCAAATATAATAAAAGAACAACACATTGTTAAAGAGTATAAAAGCGAAAAAGGCACTTTTGGTATGTTACTTTATGATACAGATACCTCTAAGGCTGGTAAGCTTGAAAAGTTGCAATTTAGTGAAAGCATAAAAGAAATTTCTGTCGTGTCAAGAATTGTTTCTTCAGTCAAAGGTAGAGATTTAGATACTGTATATGTAGGAGTCCCTGCTAGAATGAATTTTAACAAACATGAATTTGTGGGTGTGAGTATAGCAATGCCTATTTTTAATCCTAAAGGAGATTTTATTGGCGTTGCAGGCTATATTTTTGACTTAAACGACTTCTCAAATGCCTTGCTTGACCCAAAATTAAGCCTTTTTGAAGGAGATTATAGGGTTTTACTTGCAGGCGATGGAACCGTGAGCGCACATGCAAATCCAGACGCTTTACTTAAAAATGTGATTGAAATCAATAAATTTAGCCCAGAAAGCTCTGCAAAAGTCTTAGAGATTGTCAAGGCAAATGGGGAAGCGGTTTTGGGCGATTACACTTCAACGACTGGCAAACCTTCCTTTGCTGCCGTAGCTAGTATATCTACCATAGGAAATAGCAGCCACTGGAGTATTTTAACTGCCGCTCCAAAAGATAGTGTTTTAGCACCTTTATATAAAATGCAATTTCTTCTTATCTCCTTAGCCATCGTTTTTTTAATTGCTGTTTTACTTGTGGTTTATTTCCAAGTGCATAGAATTGTAGGTAGAAGACTGCCTATTCTCGTTAATGCACTCGATGCTTTTTTCCGTTATATCAATCACGAAAAGGTTGAAGTTCACGCTATTAAAATTAACGCCAACGATGAGTTAGGACGCATAGGCACAATGATGAACGAAAACATCAAAGCCACTAAAGAAGGCTTAGACCAAGATAAACAAGCCGTCAAAGAAAGCGTAGAAACAGTAGGCATAGTAGAAAATGGTAACCTCACTGCAAGAATCACAGCTAATCCTAGAAACCCTCAACTCATAGAGCTTAAAAGCGTTCTTAATAATCTCCTTGATGTCTTACAAACTAGAGTGGGTAAAGATATGAATAAAATTCATTCTATCTTTGAAGAATTTAAAAGCCTAGACTTTAGAAATAGAATTGAAGATGCAACAGGTAGTGTAGAAGTAAC
>NZ_JANURX010000023.1:0-12501 GCF_030250085.1 Campylobacter felis | reverse complement strand
TAAAACTTTTATTTGTTTAGCTTTACTAATATATAGTAAAGTTGGCTCAATCGTCACTTATTTAGATTTCAAAGATTGACTATAAGATTTAAATAACAATGTTGGTGTTAAAGAACAAGACTTTTTTAGGTTTTTACTATGGCTAAGAAGCTAAGGGTAAAAACAAAAAAGAAATGAAATTGTAGCGAGGAAAGCTTAAGGGGAGGTTAAAGTTGGGGAGGATTGGAGATTTAAAATCTCCAATTATTTTAAAGTTTAAAAATTTGAATTTCTCTTTGAAGATTATCGCTAAGATCCTTAAGTTCCATCATAGAATTTCTATTTTCTCCAACTGCTTTTTGCGTTTGCTCTGAAATACTTGCGACAAAATTAATTTTTTCTTCAATCTCATTCATCAAATTCACTTGTTCTGCGACCTCTTTATTAACCTCTTGTGCTTTGATAAGACTATCATTTGCTTGATTAAAGATGATCTCTACGCTATCTCTAACGCCCTCACTTAAAACTTTACCTTGTGAAATGAGAGGAATAGATTCTTCAATGGCACCCACAGTGGCTAAAGTTTCTTCTTGAATTTTCTTGTTTATCATCGCAATTTGCTCTGTTGCCGAGCCTGTTTTTTCTGCAAGTTTGCGAATTTCATCAGCCACAACCGCAAAGCCACGCCCTACTTCACCGGCTCTAGCTGCTTCTATGGCGGCGTTTAGTGCGAGTAAATTTGTTTGCTCTGTAATCTCACTAATCAACTCCGTGCTTGTGCCTATGTTTTTAGCATGCTCATCAAGCAAATTGATTTGCTGAGAAATTTTAGAAGAATTATCCGCAATGAATTCCATTTGCGAAGCGGTATCTTCGGCGGATTTTTTATTATTTTCACAAATTTCTGTCGTATCTTTTGAATTTTGCTCCGTTTCTAAAGCAATTTGAGAAACATTTTGTGTTTTTTGACTAATCTCTTTAATCTTTTGTGCCGATTCTCTTGAGGTTTTACCCTGAATAATTACAGATTTTTCCGTCTCCACAAAACGCTCGACTGCTAAATCTACTTTTTCATTTAAATTCTTTGAAGTGTGAAGCATTTGTTCAACTATGTTTCTTAATTGCTCTTGCATTTTTCCCACTGCATAAAGTATGCTTTCATTGTAATTTGTATCAATCTTTTGGGTTAAATTTCCATTTGCCACCTCTTTAATAACGCGATTGACCTCATTTGGCTCACCTCCAACAGATTTTTTAATATAAGAAACGATAAAATAAGCAATGAATAAAGCAAATACTAAAGCAGCACCTACAACACTTAGCATAGTAATTCCGAAAGAGCCTGTTGCCTTAAGTGATTCACCAGTTAATTTTTGACTTGAAGCCTCTTCATAGTCAATCAATTTGTTAATCTGTGCTAACCACAAAATAAATTTAGCCCTAGCTTCATCGAGTAAAAGCTCTGTGGCGACTGTTTTATTGCCTTTTGTAATGACTTGATTAATAATCTCTTCGTAAAGTTTTTTTGTGATAGCATTAGTCTTAGCGATATCTTCATACATAGCTTTTTCATTAGCATCGCCGACTCTGTTTAAAATATCTATCAAAACCTTATCCGCCCTATCATAATCCTCCTCAAGCTTTCTAATCTCCGCTAAAGTCTGCTCCAAATCTGCCCTATCATTATTGATCAAAAGCACATCGCGCACCAAAATCGACCTATCATGCACACTTCCCCTATAATTTATCGCTTGACGCGAAATGAGAGCATTTCTATCTGTGGTCATTCTTAAAGCATCATCTAAAAAATTTACCTTAGCCATAGAAAAAAACGCAACTAGCAACATAATAACGATAATGAAAGAAAAGCTTAAATAAAGTTTAGCTGAAATGCCTAAATTTTTTAACATTTTTGTCCTTTCTTAATAAAATAATTTTTTTAATAATTTTTATTATTTAATAAAATGAAATTATAATTTATAGAACTTACTTGTTTTATTAAAAATCATATTTTACCACATTCAACTATTTTATTTTTTAAAAAAACAAATTGCGTGTTAAAATTGCTAGATTTTGGGATATAAGCATAACCGCTTAATGTGTCTATGACAATGCAAATTTGCTTTTTATATTTAGAATTAAGGCGTAAAATGCAAGTAGAAGAGCTTTTAGCAAGGCTTTTGTCAAAAGGATTTTTGGCACTTCTTAAAGGAGAATAAAGCCGTCCAAATTCATCAAAAATAATACGCGTAGTCCCACTACAAGCACCCTTAAATTCAACCTTTTCTATGCCAAATCTTTTTTCAATATTAAACCTCGCACTCGCCTTTTCATCATCTTTATGAATCACTCCACTTTGTCCTGAATTCATCAATTTCATAGGATTTACAATATCTATGGCGATTTCTCTATCCAAATTCACATTAAGCTTGCCCAAATTGGCGTTCCCATCGCCATTTTTATCCAAAAAAATTGTATAAGTTTGCGCATAATTACTTGCCGCAGAATTGATAAAATAAAGCTGCCATCTGCTTTTATACCACTCTCTTTTAGCGTGGCTTAGCTCGTTTGCTCTAAAAGAGTTTTGCATAAGAGCTAAATTTCTCGTGTATAAAATATCATTTAAAATACTTCTTGCACCCTCGCTTAGCTTATCTTGCTTTAAATTAAAACCTGCAAAACTTATCAGTATGCCCAAAATCATCATCACAAGCACAAGTTCAAGCAAACTAAAGGCTTTTTTCACGCTCAAAACTTTTAATTTGATAAATTTTTCGGTGCTTACCAAAAGAAAATTGTATAGTTTTTAGCTTAGGATCCAAGCTCTCGCCCTTTTTTAAAGCCTTAAGATAATAAAAATCGCTATTTTTAATGCCATAAAATTCCAGTCTTTTTTGTAAGTTTTCAGCGACTCTTAGGGCTGTAATACCTTCTTTTTTAAGCTCAAGACTTAATTCTTTTGCTAAATGGTAATTGTAAGCAAAATGCTTTTTTGGCTCATCGATGATATAATATAAAAGTTGATTTGCCACGATGATAAAATAACAAAAAAGCAAAAAAAACCCCGCACATTCTATGAAAATTTTATATTTTAGTCTAAATTTGGGCAATCTTACCCTGTAACTTTGCATTAGGGTTTTAATGAGCAAAGGAGTGCAAATCACACAAAAAGGCAAAAAATCCTCCAAATAAAGCTTCTGTCTTAAAGAAAGCAAAGAGCAAAAAAGAAAAGTTGTAGTCATTAAAAACCATAGCAAACTTTTATCTTTTTTAAAGGCAAGGCGGTAAATCACATAAAAAAAATAAACAAAAACTAAGGGCGAAAAACACGCTGCAAAAATGCCTAAAGTATCTAAAAAATAGCCCTTAGGTCTCCCACCCGTGTCAAAACCATAATAAAACACACTCAAAACAAAAAGCGTTAAAGAAAAGATAGATAAAAAGCCATTTTTCTTATAAATTCCAAAAAAGAAAAAAGTAAGGAAAAGGATAGAAAAGGATTTATCGACAAATAAAACAAGCACAAAAAGCGGATAAAAAAGCCATTTTTTCTCATATTCATACGCACAAAGCAAGGCTAAAGAAAGCAAGATGACAAAGGAAGCTTCATTGACAAGCAAGGCACTTGCCACGGTGCCGGGAAGTAAGATGAAAAGCAAAAGAGAAAAAATGCTATCGCTCATTTTTTTCGTGTATTTTAAAGCAAGTAAAAAAAGCAAAATGCAACTTAAAAAATGAAAAAGCAAAAAAACAAAACGCAGTCCAAAGTCATTTTGCCCAAATAAAAGCGTCCCAAAATGTGTAAAATAATAAAGCAAATTCGAGCCGTTAAAATAAATTTCTGCCTCATCTTCGCTAATGCTTAAGGTCGAAATTCCATAAAGTAAAGCAGATAAATCAACAAAAAGTATCAAAAAAACAAATTTAAAATCTAAAAATCTTCTCATCATTTTAGATTTTATAAAATTTAAGCTTAATCAAAAGCCTTAAGCGTTTAATTCCATTTTAATTTTTTCACACTCTTTAAGCTCGTTTTGAAGTTTTATTGAGCCAAAGAGCATTAAATTTAAATAAAAAAGTGGGAAAAATGCACCCCTAAGGATAAAAAATGCAAATTTAAAAATCCAAACAATCCAAATGGTATTATCGGCATACATTCTATTCTCTTCCAATTTTTCTCTTACTCCAGCGGCAGTATTTTCAAACTCCAATTTTTTGAGCTCTTTCTGCAAATCCAGCAAAAGCCCAAATAAAACAAGCGATAAGATAATGCTCAATTGAAAATGAAATACCTTCCGCAAAAGGAGATAGCAAAACTATACAACCTATCGCTAAAATCACGCTCCAAATGATTTTTTTAGTGTGATTTGGCTCAATTCTTTTTTAAGCTCTACAATATAGTTTTCCACCATAGTCAAATGACAAGGCTTACAAATAGGCTTATTATCTATCTTAAAAGCGTTTGTAACGCACTCATTATAAAGCCCTACATTACAATTTTGACAAGCACCAACGGCAACTTTTTCATTATGATTAAAACAATTCATAGTAATCCTTAAAATAAATTTAAGTGATTTTATGAAAAAAAACAAATTGCAAATCAAAATATTGTGAAAATAATAAAAATAAAAGAAGTAAAGGCAAAAATACTTGCCTTTAAAAGTGTAGCAAATTTACAAAGCCTCTTTCTTTTTGATTTCTTTAAATTTAATCCAAGCAATAAGCTCAACAATGTTTGCGACAATTATACCCAAAATAGGAATAAAAAGTGTAAAAATCGCAACCGCACGACATATAAAAGCGTATAAAAAGAATTTTTCATTTGTAACTGCAGCTAAGTCTCTATAATAAAAATAGCCAAACACCAAACCTCCAAGGCATATCAACGCACCAAGCATAATAAAAGCTATCGTTCCAAAGCTAAACCCACTGCGGCTGTCTAAGCCCATAATAAAACCTCCAGCAATGGAAAATCCCACAATCATTCCTCCCAAATCAACCCCCAAGAAGTCCAAAAATCCAGCCTATAACAGGTATAACACCAAGAAAAATTCCAGCCACATAAATATAAGCTTTTGTTTTAATAGAACTAATACTATCGCCTCCTTGTATAATATTTCCAATGCTTATGGAATTTTTTGTGATAAATATAGACTTCGCATTTGTCCCATCAATCTCAAAATCCACTTCGGCATTGATAACATCACTCATCGTTTTACTGCCTAAATTTCTTACATCTTGAACAGAAAAGCTATAACGATTACCATTATTTGCACCAATAAGACCATCAGCGAGTATTTTACCCTGCATTTTGACTCCTTAAATTTAAAATGAAGTCGTATTCTATTTTTTTTTTTTTTTTGTATTTTTGCTGAATTTAAGCCTTAATTTGTTTTAAAATTATAAAATTATGCCTTTTAAATAAATGAAGGATTTTTACATAATGTTTGAATGGGTTTTCAGCCCCGATGCGTGGGTAACACTCATCACCTTAAGCGCACTTGAAATTGTGCTTGGTGTAGATAATATCATCTTTTTAGCGATTTTAGTCAGCAAACTTCCGCCAGAACATAGGGATAAGGGGCGCATTTTAGGACTTGGCTTTGCGATGGTTACGCGAATTTTGCTTTTGCTTTCGCTATTTTGGGTGATGAAGCTTATAACGCCTTTATTTTCTCTTTATGTCGGCGATGTGGGAAATTTAAGCGAGGAAGCCAAAAATGCAGCCCTTTTTAGCTTAAGCTTTTTTGCCTTTTTTAGTGGCGGTATAGCAGACTTTGAAGGGCTTAAATACTGGGGGGAAATTTCTGGTAGGGATTTGGTTTTATTTTTCGGGGGCTTGTTTTTGATTATTAAGTCCATAAAGGAAATTAAAGAAGAAATTTTAAGTGAGCATAGTGATGATGATAAGCCCCATATTAAAATAAGCTCCAAACTCTGGGTAGTCGTAGCCGAAATCGCCATTATAGACATTGTCTTTTCACTTGATAGTGTGATTACAGCGGTAGGGATAGCGGATAATATTGAAATTATGATTATCGCGGTGATTTTGGCAGTTTTAGTGATGCTTTTTGCCTCTAAGCCCATTGCAGATTTTGTGGAGAAGTATCCTAGTATCAAAATTCTAGCCTTAGCCTTTTTGATTATGATAGGCGTGGTTTTAGTGGCGGAGAGTTTAGAGCTTCACTTTGGCAAGGCTTACATTTATGTGGCTATGGTCTTTGCTCTTGGAACAGAAATTCTTAATATCATCGCCGCAAAGAAAAAAAATAAAAGAAAGGAGAAGTAATGGCAAAGGATTCAAATGGCACAGAGCTTAATGCTGGAGATAGCGTGAGTGTGATTAAGGATTTAAAGGTCAAAGGTGCTAGCACGACTCTAAAGCGTGGCACAACGATTAAAAACATCAAACTTACAAATAAAGACAGCGAAATCGAAGCTAAGGTCGATAAATTTGGCACTTTAGTGTTAAAGACTGAATTTTTAAAGAAAATTTAGGATTTTTTTGCGTATTTTACTCATTTTAAGAGGAAATTACCACGCGGGGCAAGATGAATTTATCCTACAAAATGAGCTAAAAGACTATACGCTTGATATTAATGAATTAAGATTTTTAAGTGCTAGAAGTAAAAATACACTCGGTGGCTTAAAAAGTCTTAATTATAAAAATGACAATGAGCTTAATCGCATTTTGCTTTATTTTTTAAAAATAAGAATGCAAAAGGGCGAATTTTGTGTGATTAATGCCTATAATGAGGCTTTAAAATCCTTTAAAGATTTAGCTACGCTGTATCGCTATAAGCTTTTTATTATCGATTTTAGCGATACTCCGCTTCATATTTGTAAGCAAAGAAATGCCCTTGAAGCACAGAAAACAGGCTTTTTAATCCCGACAAAATTACTCGAAAAAACACACAGTTTGCTTAAAAAAATTCCCAAAAAATACGCCGTTTTAAAGCCAAATGAGTGGAAAAATTGCCTTTATCAAATGCCAAATTTAAGTGCATATAAAAAAATTCATCACATCGGCGACTTACAGGGCTGTTATAGTGTGCTTAAAAAATACTTAAAGGAATTAAAAGATGATGAATATTACATTTTTTTGGGTGATTATATAGACAGAGGCATTGAAAATGGTAAGGTTTTGAAATTTTTACTTAAAATTTGTGAAAAAGAAAATGTGTGTTTGCTGGAGGGAAATCACGAAAGATATTTGATAAAATGGGCAAATGGAGAACTTGTCAATTATAAAGAATTTAGCGAAAATACTCTAAAAGATTTCCGCAAAGAAAAGCTCACTCCAAAAGACGCTAGGAATTTTTACCCACACTTAAAAGAGTGCTTGTGGTATAAATATGGTTCGAAGAAAATCTTTTGCTCGCATGGGGGCATTACACTTTTGCCTAAAAAAAGTGAAAATTTAAGCTTTGTGCCAAGTAATGACTTTATTTACGGCGTGGGTGATTATGATGATAGCTTAAAAGTGGCGGAAGAATTTTTACAAAATCACCCACTTAGCTTTTACCAAATTTTTGGACACAGAAATCGCCTCAAACTTCCTGCCAAACTTAACAAAAGAGTATTTTTATGTGAAGGTAAGGTCGATGATGGAGGCTTTTTACGCATTGTAACGCTTGATAAAAAAGGCTTTGAGTGCGTAGAGGTCAAAAACGAAATTTATAGGAAAAAATAGTAGGGACTTTCACCCTACATATTTGCTTAAAATTTTCTCGCTTACCCTATCTGAGATGATAAAATCCGTATGATAAAGCAAACAAGACCCCACACTAATCACCCTTAAAACAAGCTTTTTATTGCCTTTTTCGTTAGGATTATGTGCGTTTCTAGCTAACTCGTGAATTTCATAAATTAACTCGCGATTTAAGCGACTTAAATCAAGCTCGATGATGTTATTTTCAAATTCCATAGGCTCTTTTGTGTAGTCATTTTTCTTTTCAAATTTTTTAGAAGAATATTTTTTAACCGCCTTAAAATCGCCACCTTTAATTTCGTCCAAAGTGCGAACTGCTTTTAGAGTAAAACTAAGTCTTGCATCATCATTTCTAAAGCCAAGCACAAAGCCAAAAGCGTCATTTTTACGCTCTTTGATGATGGTTTCTATCTCCTCAATGTGCGACTCAAAAATGGTTACCTCAAAAGAAGAATAAAAGTCCAAAATTTCAAGTATGCCGTAGCGTTTGCCACTCTTACTCATCAAGCTTTTAAAATTTTCCACCTTACCTATGCTTAAAATTTCTCCACCACCCTTAAGATTTTCAAAATCTATACTTTTGGTGTATTCTATGGTGTTAATTTCTTCAAAAAATTTATCCAAAGGATGCCCTGAGATGTAAATTCCTAGAATTTCCTTTTCATAGCCAAGTTTTTCCATAGCTTCAAATTCGCTATTATCCACCACGATATTAATTTTAGTGTCGGCATTTAACTCCTCCGCACCAAAAAGCGAACTGGCAGAATTTTTTCTCACTTCAGCCATTTTTCTCGCACTTTCGGCTAGGGTGTCAAGATTATTAAACAAGCATTTTCTTGTAAAACCAAAATCATCAAAAGAACCCGCCTTAATAAAGCCCTCAAGGGTTCTTCTATTAATCTTAGCTGTGTCAATTTTACTTAAAAAATCGTGCAAATCCTTAAAATCCCCATTTTTAGATCTTAATTCTAAAACATTTTCAATCGCAGGTCCGCCCACGCTCTTAATCGCTCCCAAGCCATAAACGATAGCCTCCGTGCCGTCCTCTTGTTTAATGGCACTAAATTCACTGATAGCCTTATTAATCCTCGGTGGCAAAAGCTTAATGTTCATCTTTTTCATTTCTTCGATATACATAGCAACATTTTCGATTTTATTTTGCTCACTTGTCAAAAGAGCCGCCATAAATTCACTAGGATAGTAGGTCTTCAAATACGCCGTTTGAAAGGTAATAAGCCCGTAAGCTGCCGAGTGCGATTTATTAAAACCATAGCCCGCAAATTTAACGATAAGCTCCCACAAATCCTCCGCCTTAGCACGGTTATAGCCCTGCTTTTCAGCACCATTTGCAAATTCATCTTTAAGCTTTGCCATTTTTTCAGGGTCCTTTTTACCCATAGCTCTACGCACCACATCAGCCCCGCCCAAAGAAAAGCCGCCGATGATTTGAACAATTTGCATCACCTGCTCTTGATACACAATAACCCCATAAGTAGGCTCAAGCACTTCCTTGAGGCTCTCAAAGGGATAGATGATTTTTTTAAGCCCGTGCTTCCTGTCGATAAAATCATCCAGCATCCCAGACTCCATAGGTCCGGGACGATACAAAGCCAAAACAGCGATTAAATCCTCAAAATTTTCAGGTTTTAAACGCGCATTGAGGCTTTGCATACCATCAGATTCTATTTGAAAAATCCCAAGCGTATTTCCGCTTTGTATGGTCTTATAAACCTTAGCATCATTAACATCAATATTTCCCCAAATAATATCTTTGCCATAACGCTCTTTAATCAATTTAATAGCATTATGAATCAGCGTAAGTGTTTTAAGCCCTAAAAAGTCAAATTTTATCAAATCCACATCCTCTAAATGATCCTTAGAATACTGCGTAATCAAATGCCTTTCATCATTTTTGCTTTGTCTAAAAAGTGGAATTTTATTCCATAAGCTTTCATTTGAAATCACAAGTCCAGCCGGGTGTATGCCTGCATTACGATTTAAGCCCTCTAAAGCCTTAGCATACTCCCAAAGCTCCTTGCCTTTAGGGTGTTTTTCTATAAATTCCCTTATTTTAGGCTCTTTTTCATACGCCTCATCAAGAGTGATTTTATTTTCTTCAGGCACAAGTTTAGCTAATTCATCGGAATCTTGTATGCTAACATCAAGAACTCTAGCCACATCGCGTATCACGCCTTTAGCTAAAATCTTATTGAAAGTGCTTATTTGTGCGACCTTATCGCTACCATATTTATCAATCACATAATCAATCACTTCATCGCGTCTATCCTTACAAAAATCCACATCAATATCAGGCATACTCACACGCTCAGGATTTAAAAATCTCTCAAAAAGCAAATTATAAGGAAGAGGGTCAATGTCTGTGATTTTAAGTGCATAAGCGACTAAGCTTCCCGCTGCCGAGCCTCTGCCCGGACCCACAGGGATATTTTTATCCTTAGCCGCCTTGATAAAATCATGGACGATTAGCATATAACCTGAAAATTTCATCTCTTTGATGATTTTAATTTCCGTTTCAAGCCTTGCTTTATACTCATCGTGTTTGCTTTCATCGACAAATTTTAACCTCTCTTCAAGTCCCTTTCTACAAAGATGCTCAAAAACTAAATCATCGTTTTCAAAGCTAAATTCCACATTCTCTTGTGCTAAAGCAACATTAAATTCCTTAGCATATTCTCTTGCAAATTTAAAATTTGGAG
Source organism: Campylobacter felis (assembly GCF_030250085.1). NCBI lineage: Bacteria > Pseudomonadati > Campylobacterota > Epsilonproteobacteria > Campylobacterales > Campylobacteraceae > Campylobacter > Campylobacter felis. The sequence goes on along the minus strand of NZ_JANURX010000023.1, from coordinate 2,094 downwards.
GAGTTGGATCGCCTAGTTTTAATTCTAAATTGCATTTATTTGCTAAATCTTGCGTATTTGAAATAGCTTCTGGAATGTCCGCAAAAAGTTCGCTCATTTGCTCACTTGTTTTGACATAAAATTCTTTGACGCTATGACGCATTCTATCAGGGTCATTAAGTCTTTTTCCCATACCTATACACATAAAAACCTCGTGTGCTTCGGCTCTTTCTTTAAAAGTATAATGCGTGTCATTTGTGGCTATAATTTTAATGTCAAGTTCTTTAGAAAGCCTTATAATATCATCATCAATAGCTCTTTGATCGTTAATACCGTGCCTCATAATCTCCAAATAAAAATCATCTCCAAACACCCTTTTATACCAAAGAGCCGCTTCTTTTGCCGCCTCATAGCCCTTCGCACCAAAGCGGATATTTCTTTCATTATGGATATTTAAATGCCAATTAACCTCACCTTGTAAGCAAGCAGAAGAGCAGATAAGCCCCTCGCTATGTTTTTCTAAAAGCTTTTTATTAATACGCGGATAATAATAAAGCCCGTGAATATAACTTTGCGAGCTAAGATACATTAAATTCTTATAACCTATTTCATTTTTCGCATAAAGACATAAGTGAAAGCGTTGGCGTGAGCTTTTATCGCCTAAATCCTCCATATTATGCAAATACGCCTCAAGCCCAATGATAGGCTTAAGTCCGTGCGATCTCATCGTTTGATAAAAATCAATCGCACCAAACATATTGCCATGATCTGTCATCGCCACGCTTGTAGCACCTTGTTCTTTAAGCGTGAGGGCGAGTTCTTTAAGCTTGTTTGCCCCGTCTAGCATTGAATATTCTGTATGTAAGTGAAGATGTGTAAATTGACTCATTGCTAATCCTCGCTAAAATTTTTTAGAAAGATTATAAAAAATCTTTGCTGAATTTAAAGAATTTTAAAGAGCATTTTTATCTTTTTTCGTTAAAATCCTCAAATTTTAAATTTAAAGGATCAAAATGCAAATTAAAATTTATTACTGCCAAATGTGAAACTACAAACCTCAAGCTGCAAGGGTTGCAGAAGAGTTGCAAAAGGACTTTAATGATGTGAAAGTCTCATTTGAAGTCGGTGGTAGAGGAGATTTTATAGTCGAGCTTGACGGAAAGGTCATTTTTTCTAAAAAAGCTTTAAAAGACGGAGAGCGTTTTCCTGAGGTTGGGGAGATTAGCAAACTCATTAAAGAAAATTGAAATAAGGCGGTTAAAGCCGCCTTATCAAGCCCTACTCAAAGGCACAAGCATACCCTCATATAAAGCCTTATAAATTTCCTCTCCGCAAAGTGCTTTTGCAAGTTCCAAAGCAAATAAAATCGCCGTTGCAGGTCCTGCTCCTGTGATGACATTATCCCTCACAAGCACAGCTTTTTCGAGCCTTTGTCCCTTAAGTCCAGTCTCACACCCCGGATAGCAGGCAAATTCCTCACTCAAAACCCCAGCAGCGTGTAAAACGATAGGAGAAGCACAAATCGCCGCAACAATCTTTTTGTCGCTATGAAGTTTTTTGATGATACTTAAAATCGTGCCATTATTTTTAAGATTATTCATACCATCAAAACCACCCGGCAAGGCTATGGCGTCAAGGCTTTTTGTATCGACACTTTCTAAAGAACACTCCGCCTTAATAAAAATGCCATTTGCACCCTTAACCCAAAGCTCACTATCTAAAGAAGCGATGATGAGTTCCAAATTCCCACTCATCGCACTCGCCCTTTTTAAAACATCTGCTATGCCTATAAATTCGGCTTCTTCAAAACCTACCGCAAGTGGGACTAAAACTCTTTTCATCTTTACTCCTTTTTATGATTAAATTATTTTACAAATTTAAAGCAAACCTAAAACTTCTTCTTCTTCACATCTTCAAGGATATTATTTGCTATATCACTAACATTATTAGAGATAATTGCACTTTCATTAGCTATTTCTACATTATCTTTAGTGGTTTGGTCGATTTGAGCTACACTTTCATTGATTTGAGTGATACCTGCAGTTTGCTCTTTAATGCTTTCTGCCATATCATTGATAGATTGAACGAGAAGGTTAGTATTTGCTTCTATCTCAC
>NZ_JANURX010000022.1:0-13255 GCF_030250085.1 Campylobacter felis | reverse complement strand
CGATATCGCGTCCGTCATTTTTCACCAAAGAAAGACGACCGTAATTTTCTTCCATATTTTTAGCGATACCAGCCCCAGCACCGATAGCCCCTGTGATTTTAATCCCACGACCATCTGCTGAAGTAAGAAGTAATTTGCCATTTTCATCCAAAGCTGCTTGAACGCCTGTTGTGTCTTTTACAGCGTTGATAGAAGCGATGAGAGCGCCGTTTGCATCATTGTTTTCGTAAGAAATTTTACCAATAATAACGCCATTAATAGCGAAATTTTCAGTTGTTGTGCCTTTCATAATAGTTCTTGCACCTACTGTTTGGACATTGAAACTAGCACGAACACCTGTTTTATCAGCTACTCTGTTAATCTCTTCAGCCAAAGCACCAAGCCCTGTTCCTACTGAGGTTGAAATTTTAATTTTAGGAAATTTAAAATCCTCTAAGCCATTATAGTTTTTAATGACCATTTCTACTTCGCTACTTTGAATAATTTGCTGACCTGTTTCAAATCTCGTAAGACCGATTTTGCTAGATTGTGTTGGTCCTATGGTTGCTTTTATAGTTTGATTAGACTGTGAGCCTATTTGAAACTCTTGATTGATGAAACCACCACTTAAAAGCTGCTTTCCGTTAAAGGAAGTTGTATTAGCAATGTTGTCAAGCTCTTCCATAAGCCTGTTGATGTCAGCTTGAAGCATAGTTCTTGTTTTAAGACTTTGACCATCTTGAGCTGCTTGAGTTGCCTTAGTTTTGATAGTATCTAAGATTTTAAGCTGCTCGTCCATAGCCTTATCAGCTGTTTGTAAGATACCAAGCGCATCGTTACCATTATTAATAGCTTGCCCTAAAGTGGCTGCTTGAGAACGCAAAGAATCCGCTATCGCCATCCCTGAAGCATCATCTGCTGCTGAGTTAATTCTAAGACCAGAACTTAATCTTGATAGAGACTTGTCAAGCTGGTTAGCATTAACCGTTGAATTTGCGTGAGCGTTTAACGCACCGATATTTGTGTTTATTCTAAAACCCATTTTAAATCCTTTCAAAATATTGCTTGAAAGGGACAAAGCAAGAAGTGTTCCAAGTTTAAATAATTAATGATTTTATAAGATAAAAGAAAGTTAAGGCACAAGATGTGCCTTAGATTCAAGCCTTAAGATTTAGCGTTTGTCCGCCAAGCTCGTCAATGCGTTTGCTGACCTTTTCTAGGGCTTGATTGATAGTGTCTTGGCTTATTTGAGGCAGTTTTCCACCCCACAAATTTTGTGCCTCTTCAAAGCCTTTTTTCATACCCTCAAAGCCCTTTTGAAGCTTTTCAAGGTTGTCTCCAGCACCTTGTATCACAAAGTCCGCGATACGATTTGCTGTATTTGCGACACCAAAAAATCCATTCTCCCCAACAAGCTCTTTAAGCTCATCTTGATTCATAGCTAGGGGACTTTTTCCCATATAGCCAAGCCCTGCAAAATCTATCTTAGAAAGGATAGACTCCGCCGTGCCGCCTAATAAATTTGACACTCCAGCCTGTGCGTTAGTATTGCCAAAAATGGCATTCATACTTTGCTGTGCAAACTCCATAAAATAAAGCTGCGATAAGCCTTTTCCGCCGAGAGAATTTAATTTGTCTAAAGTCTCCTCATCCTTTAAATTCGCACTTTGCAAATTCATCGTTTGGGTGTTAGACTCCACATTTGCCTTTTTATTGCTAACCGCGTGCGTTATGCTAGCGACATTTGCATAAGTATTCACTTGCATTTTTGCTCCTTTACGCGTGGGGTATCCTTAATATCGGCTTTTTTTTAAAAAAATTTAGCTTTCTAAACCCTCATTTTGCAAAAGCTCGTCCAAAATAACAGTTGCATAAGAGCCTTTTTCTAAGAAAAATTCAAAGCTAAAATGTGCCTTTTGTGCGTCATAATGATATTTTAAATCTTTTAAATATCCCCACATAAAACGCCTTGAGCCTTGCATTTGATCCCTAAATTCCAAGCCTTCTTTAAAAAATTCTTGTTCTAAATTTTTCGCAAAACCCTCCCCACACTCAAACGCCCTAACTCCCACTAAAAGCCCCATAGCACTAATATCTCTTGTCATAAATCTTACAAGCTCATTTTCTAAATTTTCACACAAAAAACACTTCCCAAAAGGATAATGTCCCAAAACCTCGTTTTTTAAAAGTTTAAAAAACTGCTTTTGTGTTTTTAAGCTTTTTGCCTCTTCTTTAGAAATGTGATAAATTTCACCTAGCTCACTAAGGCTAAATTCCTTAGAAAAATGCGAAATTTCCACTCTTTTGCTAAGATAGCGATTAAAAAGCTCACTTTGAAAAGCGGATATTAAAAAATCTTTCATTTTGACATTTTTCATCTTTTTACCCTGTAAAATGGCAAGTCCCTCTTTATAATTATCTTTAAATTTGCCAAAACGCTGATAACCAAAATAATTTGCAAAGCCCATTTGATTAAGATTTTCTAGGGCTTGTTCTAGTTTAAGCGCATCACTAGCTAGCACTTTTTTAAGCCTGATAAAAAAGGAATTTCCCTTTAAATGCCCTATTCTTAGCTTATTATTATGGATAAAACTTTGCATAATTTTCATTTTAGGGTGGGAAAAATGACTAAGTTTTGCTTCAAATTTTTTAGGTAAAGAGATGTGCTGAAAGGTGCATCCTTGCTTATCTTTAAACCCAGCATAGCCAAAATCACGCATTTTAGCCCCACTAAATTCGCTTAAAATTCGCAAAGCCTCGTTTGTGCTAAGGTCCTTTTTGCAAATTTGGATAATCAAATGCTCCCCCTCCCCACTAAACTCATAAAGCGGTTTTTCCCTTACGACAAAATCTTCGCTATTTTTACTAAAATACGCATTAATTTTACTATGTCTTAACACACGCAAGGGCTTAAAAATGGTGTTCTCGTCCTTTAAATTCATATTTTCCTTTCACTGCTTTAGCAAAAATATTGAGTTTGATTTTGTGTTTTTTGGCGATTTTTTTAAGTTCTTTTTTGTGTTTTTTATCAAAGCCAAATAAAATTTCATATTCCTCTCCGCTATAAAGCTCTTTTTTGCTTAATTTCTTGCGTAAAGAAACGCCTAAATGATTACATTTTAAAAGGCGTGATAAATCCTTACTTAAGCCGTCTGAAATATCCATAGCACAAGAGATTTTAGGGGCGATTTCATAAAAAAATTTAGGTTGTAATTTAGGCTTAATAAATTTGTGATTTTTAGGAAGCTTCCCCCCATTTTGCAGGGTTTTAAGCCCCTCTAAGCTTTGACCTAGTTTGCCTGTAAAAGCGAGCAAATGTCCTTTTTTAAGCCCTGTTCTAAACACAGGTTTTTTAACTTTGGATATGAGAGTAATGCTAATGCCTATTTTATCACTTTGTATCGTATCTCCGCCTATGATTTTGATTTTGAATTTTTTCGCCGTTTTTAAAAAGCCTTTTTGCAAATTTTTAAGCTCTTTTTTGCTTAAATTTGGCAAGCTAAGTCCTAAAAGAGCGTATTTTGGCACGGCGTTCATAATGATGGCATCTGAGATATTAACTAGCATAGCTTTTGTAGCGATTTGCTCTAAACTTAGCCAAGAGCGTTTAAAATGCACATCTTGGACAAACAAATCCTTACTAAAGCACCATTTTCCAAGCACGGCACCATCATCTCCGTTAAGCTTATTTTTAAAAGCCTTAATGACAAAATCTTCCTTATTCATAAGGAAATTTTATAGAATTTTCTTTAATTGTTAGTGAAATTTTGTAAAAATTGCTTATAATTTAGCAAAAGGATCAAAATGTATGATTATCTCTCACATCAGCCTTTATTAAAGGCTTGTAAGCACGATCACGCTCATAATCACGCCGATGTAAGAACTATGGATAAGAAAATTTTAATCATTTCTTTAATGATGACTGCCTCGATGATGTTCGTGCAATTTGTCTATGCCTTGCTTTCAAATTCCTTAGCTCTTTTAAGCGATACCTTGCATATGTTTTCGGATGTTTTTGCTCTAGCTTTAAGTCTTTTTGCCTTAATTGCCGTGCAAAAATGGCAAAATGAGCAAAAAACCTTTGGCTATTTTCGCCTTGAAGTTTTGGTTGCTTTTATTAATGCTTTAAGTATTATTTTATCGGCGATTTTTATCATTTATGAGAGTATTTATAAGCTTTTTTACCCTGAAGAAATTGACGCTAAGACTATGATTATCGTTGCTTTTTTGGGACTTTTAGTCAATGCCTTTAACGCTTTTTTGATGTTTAAAAATGCAAATTTGGATAATCTTAACATCAAATCCGCCTTTTACCATATGATGAGTGATTTACTAGGCTCTGTTGTGGTTGTCGTGGGTGGAGTGGCTGTGTATTTGAGTGGAATTTTTTATATTGATAGTCTTTTAGCACTTATTTTAGCTTTTTTACTTTTGCGTTGGGCTGTGATTTTACTTAAACAAAGTGCAAATATCTTACTTGAAAGCTCTCCTATTGATATTAATGCCGTTAGGGCTATGATTTTAGAGGATGAAAGAGTTGAAGAGGTATTTGACTTACACATTACGCAAATTACTAATGAAATGCTAGTGGCGACTATGCATATTAAAACGCCTCTTGTTAGCCTTGATGAATTTGAGCTTTTATCGCAAGATTTGGCAAAAAATTTACTTAAGAAATTTCACATAGGACATTCGACCATACAAGCTTTAAGGAGTAAAAATGAAATTTAAAGTCGCTAATGTGAATTGCAATAGCTGCGTAAGTCTCATCAAAAATTCACTAGAAAGCACCTTTGGTGCGATTGAAATTGACCTTGAGGCTAAAATTTTAAGCGTCAATTTACAAGAAAAAGATAAAGAAAATTTTGAAAAAGAACTTAACGAACTAGGTTTTGAACTTTTAGAGCAACTTTAATGGAAGAATATAGACTTAAAATCGGCAAAATGAGCTGTGTAAATTGTGCAAATGCCATAGAAAATGCTACAAGAAAGCTTGAGGGCGTGGAGGATGCTAGCATTTCTTACACAAATATGAGTGGAGTTTTTTTACTTAAAAATGACACAGCAAAACAAAGCGTAAAAGATAAAATTTCTCAACTAGGCTTTAGTATCTTACAAGATGAATTAAATATAGAAAATGCAAAGCAAAAAGAGCTAAAACGCCTTAAATTTAAGCTTTTATTTGCTTTTATCTTAAGTTCTGTCATTATGGCTTTTGAAATGTTTGTTTTTAACACTTTTTCTTACAATCTTCAACTTATTTTAAGTTTCGCTGTGATTTTTTATTGCGGATTTGACTTCTTTTTCAGTGCTTTAAAGGGCTTAAGACATAAAAATTTGACGATGAATACCCTAGTCGCTTTGGGAAGTTTAAGTGCATTTTTATACTCTTTGTGTGTGTATTTTGGGCTTTTTGGGGAGCATTTATATTTTAGCGGGGCGGCGATGATTGTCTCTTTTGTGCTTTTGGGTAAATTTATCGAGGAAAAAACTAAAAATAAAGCACAAATATACCAAAACAAACTCCAAAATTTAGAGGCTAAAAAGGCAAGAATTTTACTTGAAAATGGCGAGATTAAGGAGCTTCCTAGCTCTTTTGTCAAAACTGATGATATTTTGCTACTTTCTCAAAATGAAGTAAGTCCTGTCGATGGGCTGATTTTAGAGGGCAGGGCTGAAGTGGATATGAGCTTTTTAAATGGCGAATTTATGCCTGTGCTTAAAAAAGCTGGAGAAAGTATAGAGGCTGGGGCGATGATCATTAGCGGAAATTTAAAGCTAAAGGCAAGCAAAAAGGCTATGGATAGCACCCTAGAGCAGCTTAAAGACCTTGTTTTTAGGGCGAGTCTTTTTAAAAGCCCCCTAATGCGTTTGATTGATAAAATTTCGGCTTATTTTGTGGGCTTTATCCTCATCTTAGCCCTCTTAGTTTTTCTATTTTATTTACCAAATTTAGAAAAGGCTTTTTTACACGCGCTAGCCGTGCTTTTGATCTCTTGCCCTTGTGCTTTAGGACTTGCCACACCTCTAGCTCTAGCTCTAGCCTTTGAAAAGGGAGCTAGAAATTTTATCCTGCTTAAAAACCCTGCCGCGCTTGAAATTTTAAGCCAAATCAAACTTGTGCTTTTTGATAAAACAGGCACACTCACGCAGAATACACTAAGCGTTTTTAAGCATAATTTAAGTGAAGAAAATTTCCTTAAACTCGCTCAAATTCAAACTCAAAGTTCTCACCCTATCGCAAAAGCTATCGCTAAAAAATCAAAAGAAAGCACCTTAAAAGGCGAAATCACTCATCAAATCGGCAAGGGGCTTATTTACAAAGAGGACGAAAATACCTATCTCATAGGCAATGAAGAGCTAGTTAAAGACACAAAAGAACTAGAAAAAACGAGAGAATTTTTAAATACTTGCGATGAATTTGCACCCATTAGGGTTTATTTTGCTAAAAATGGCGTATGTCTTGGAGGTGTAGCCTTACAAAATGCCCTTAAAAAAGACGCAAAAGAGCTAATAAACTTTTTAAATTTACAACACATTAAAAGCGTGATTTTAAGCGGAGATAATGAAAAAAGCGTAGCAAAAATAGCCAAAGAATTACAAATCGACTTTCACGCTAAAATGACCCCCAAAGATAAGCTTAATTTCTTACAAAAAGAACAAGAACAATGCAAAATTCTTTTCATAGGCGATGGTTTAAATGACGCCGCCGCACTTCAAAAAGCAGACCTTAGCATAAGTTTTAGCGAGGCAAGTGAGTTAGCAAAGCAAAATACCGATATTATTTTAATGCGTGAAGATTTGACCCTCATTAAGCTTTGTTTTCATCTGGCAAAAAGGACAAAACACATCATCAAGCTTAATCTTTTTTGGGCTTTTAGTTATAATCTTTTTAGCATACCTCTTGCAGCGGGGGCTTTTAGTCTTTCATTAAGCCCACATTTAGCCGCTTTGATGATGAGTTTAAGCTCTTTAGCTGTGGTTTTAAATTCTTTAAGACTTAAAATGGATAAAACTTTCTAAAATCACGCCATCAACGCCCATTTCATAGTATTTTTCTAAATGACAAAGTTCTTTAACGAGTGCTAAAATTTTACTATCAAATAAATAAAATTCCGCCGCCTTTGCACCAAACTTAGCCAAATTTTCATCTTTAAAAATTAAATATTCCGCCCCCAAAGCATTAGAGAGAAAAATTTCATCTTTATCCTTAATGAAAATGGCAAATTTAACCCCCCTTTTTTTCGCTTCTTTAATACATTTTTCATCATAATCAAAACAAAAAATCGCCCCCTTTACATCACTAAAATTTTCTTTTGTAAAAATGAAACTTGGAGCTTTTATAAATTTGTATCCAAAAATAAGCATAAAAATCCTTTTTAGTGCGATTTTACCTTATTTTGCTTAAAGTTAATGAAAAAAGGATAAAATAAAATAAAATCAATAGAAAGTGCTAAATGAGTTCAATTGCCATCATCGGTGCTGGAAAATGGGGAAGTGCATTATACCACGCTTTAAACACGAAAAATACCTGCTTTATAAGCTCTCCTACTCCAAGAGAAATGCCTCATTTTATCCCCATAAAAGAAGCTTTAAAATGCGATTATCTCATCTTTGCTTTAAGTACTCAAGCCTTGCATACTTGGCTTAAAACGCATTTTAAAAATCAAAATGCAAAAGTATTGATTGCGTCTAAGGGGATTGAGGCTAAAACGGGGCTATTTTTAGATGAAATTTTTATGGAATTTTTAGATGAAAATCAAATTTGCGTCTTAAGCGGTCCGTCCTTTGCTGCGGAGGTAGAAAAGCACTTGCCAACTGCATTGATGATTAATGGTAAAAATTTAGCCCTTTGTAAGGAATTTGCAAATTTTTTCCCTCCCTTTATCAAAACTTATATTGATGATGATGTAAGAGGGGCTGAAATTTGCGGAGCGTATAAAAATGTCCTTGCTATAGCTAGTGGGATATGCGATGGCTTAAAGCTTGGAAATAATGCAAGGGCAAGTCTCATTTCAAGAGGCTTAATCGAAATGCACCGCTTTGGCAAATTTTTTAAGGCAAAAGAGGAGACTTTTTTAGGGTTAAGCGGGGCTGGGGATTTGTTCTTAACAGCTTCAAGTATGCTTTCAAGAAATTACCGCGTAGGTTTAATGTTAGCGCAAGGTAAGAATTTGCAAGAAATTTTACAAACGCTTGGCGAAGTAGCAGAGGGCGTTGAAACGGCTTTTGCTATCGAAAAATTGGCTAAAAAAAATCAAATTTACACCCCCATAGTAAGCGAAGTAGTAAGCATTTTACAAGGTGAGAGCGTAAGAAATTCGGTAGAAAAACTCTTAAAACAAAAAGATTGGATATAAAATGATTATCAAAAATGCAAAAATTTATGGAAAAGAGCTAAAAGACCTTGAAATTTCACAAGGACTCATACAAAAAATAGGCGAAAATTTGCAAGAAAAAGAAATTTTTGACGCTAAGGGGCTGACGCTTTTGCCCTCTTTTATCGATTTATGTGTCTATCTTAAAAATGACAAATTTTCGCTCAATCACCTAGATCTTTTGGAAAAAGAGTGCTTAAAAGGCGGAGTTAGCACTATACTTTTGCGTGATGTGATGGACTTTGATGAAGAAACTTTTATTTTATTTTTGCAAAATTTATCACACAGAACTTTACAAATTTTTTCTAGCGTTAAGGTTAAAGAACCGCTTAAAAATATCGCTTCAATGATTAATCAAGGCGCTGTGGCTTTGGAGCTTGAAAGCAAACTTAATGTAAATATCCTTAAAATCGCTATGCAATACGCCCTGATGAAAAAAGTGCCTATTTTTGCACAATGCTTAAATGAAGATTTTGACGATAATGGCGTGATGAATGATTGCCTTTTAAGCTCTAAATTAGGGCTTATAGGTATGAGTGAGGTTGCAGAAAGTAGCGAAGTAGCAAAACTAAAAGAAATCGCCGCTTTTTATCAAAGTAAGGTTATATATGATTGCTTAAGTCTTGCAAGGTCCCTTAAGATCGCTACCGATGAGACGATTTTGGTAAGCATACATCATCTTATTAAAAATGAAAATGCTTGTGAGAATTTTAACACCGCCGCGAAAATCAAACCTCCCTTAAGAAGCGAAGAGGATAGAGCCTTTTTACAAAATGCCCTTAAAAAAGGCAAAATTCGCTTTTTAAGCGCTATGCACTGCCCTAAGTCTTCAAATTTAAAAGATTTAGCCTTTGATGAAGCGGCGTTTGGAATTCACAGCATTTGCGAGTATGTGAGCCTTTGTTATAGCTTTTTAGTGCAAAATGATTTTATATCGTGGGAAAAATTATGCGAAGCGACAAGCCTCAATCCAGCCAAGTTTTTAAAGCTAAACAGCGGAGAAATCAAAGAGGGCAAAGAAGCAAATTTGATTTTATTTGACGAAAATGTAAGCACAAAAGCTCCTCTAAACTCCCTTTATAGCAAGGATACACTTAAAGGAGAGGTTAAACACCACTTGCTTAAAGGCGAATTTGTCTTTTAATGCTCAAATTCTTTTAACTCTTTAGTTGTGCCAAGTAAAATCACAACATCACCTGAAAAAGCCGTAATGGTCTCTAAATCGGGCAAAATTTCCCAGTTGCTATTGAGTTTTTTATAAGCGACTAAGTGCATATTTTGAGCGATGTGTTTGAGTGAATTTCCTGCCAATTTATCATCAACAATAATCTTTACCGCACGCATAGTATTAGAAGAGAGGTCAAATACTTCAAAATCCATACTCTGCACCAAAAATTCCTTCACCAGTCTTTTTGCGCTTTCTTTTTCAGGGTAAATCACCTTAGTCGCACCCAGTTTTGAAAGAATTTGTCCGTGTATGTTAGAAGTGGCTTTTGCGATGATGTTGCTAACGCCTATATCTTTAAGTGCCATTAGGGTTAAAATGCTCTTTTCCACATTTTCCCCTATACTTACTATCACAACCCCAAGGTCGTGAAAGCCCGCCTCTTTAAGCGCGGTGGCATTTGTCGAGTCTAAAATATAAGCATAATTAACGCTATTTTGTATATTCTTAAGCGCTTCTTCATCTTTATCGGCTATCACCACCGTATGCCCTGCGGCTAAAAGCTCCTCCGCCACCACAGAGCCAAATTTTCCAAGTCCTATCACACCATAAGTTAAATTTTTCATCTCTATCCTTTTTATAAATTAACCCTGCCTTGAGGGTATCTTAAATGTATAGCCTTATCTTGGTTAAACACAGAAAGAAAAAAGGCAAAAACGCCTATCCTACCGCTTATCATCATAATGATAATAATAATTTTGCTTGTATCGTGGAATTTCGCACATAAAGAAAGAGTCCCCCCATCTCCTACCGAAAGTCCCACCGTGGCAAAAGCAGAAGAGGTCTCAAAAAATAAAGCGATAAATTTAAAATCCGTCTCCAGCAAGGAGATAGAAATCGCCGCCACGACTATATAAACAGCCGAACCAACGGCTATGATAAAAGCCTTATTAATCGTTTCTTGCGGAATTTCATAGCCAAACATTCTCACACGCCCATTTCTCAAAGTCCAGTAAGCATAGAGTAAAAGCACCATCACAGTTGTAACTTTCATACCCCCAGCCGTGCCTCCAGGCGCTCCTCCTATCACCATAAACAAAGAGCCAAAAAACAAACTCGCATCTTTAAAATTTGCAATATCTAAAGTATTAAAGCCTGAAGTGCGGTAATTCACAGCCGCAAAATAAGACGCCAAAAGTTTGTCAAAAAAGGAAAATTCCCCTATGCTTTTAGCGTTAGAATATTCGAAAATAAAAGTGATGAGTGTAGAAAAAATGATGAAAAAAATGGTCGCAAAAATGACAATTTTCGTATGCAAACTAAGGCTTTGCAAACGCTTTTTTTGAAAGAAATAAAGCTCAATCACCACAAAATACCCAAGCCCCCCAATAATCACTAAAGAAGTAATCAAAAGATTAATCACAAGGTCGTGTTTATAGTGAAGCAAGCCATTTTCAAAAAGTATGAAGCCTGAGTTATTAAAGGCACAAACCGCGTGAAAAAAGCCAAACCACAAAGCCTTAGTAAAGTTCATCTCTAAAGCAAAACGCAGGGTAAAAAGCACCGTGCCTATAAGCTCTATAATGAAAATAAAAAGCAAGACTTTTTTAAAAAATTTAAAAATGCCGTCCATTGAGGGATAAAGCAAAGACTCTTTAAGTAAATTCCTACCACTAAAGCCGACCTTTTTGCGTATGAGTATATAGACAAAAAGCCCTATCCCCATATAGCCCAAGCCGCCAATTTGCACAAGCGCTAAGATGATGATTTGCCCTAGTAGTGTGAAATCTGCTGCCGTGTTTTTCACTACAAGCCCCGTCATACTCACAGCCGAAGTGCTGGTAAAAAAAGCGTCTATAAAGGATATAGGCTTAGTATGTGCCCACTCAAAACTCAAAAGCATCGCACCAAAAAAAGCGATGATGATATATCCTGCGAGAAAAATTTTAAAGGTGCGTCTATCTAGTCCAAATTGTTTCAAAAATTCCTCTTTTTCAAGCTAAAAATTTTTATTCTATCTTATCAAAACTTTAAAAAGTATAAAATAAATTTGGAATTTTTAAACTTATCTTAAAGTTAAAAAGATAGAATTACATTTTTCATTGTGGTTGGATAGCTCAGTCGGTAGAGCAGCAGACTGAAAATCTGCGTGTCGGCAGTTCGATTCTGCCTCTAACCACCACTTTAACTCCATTTACCCCTTTAAAACTCCCATTTTTCCATATTTTACAAAAAAAAAAAAAAACGATTTTTCAAATTTCTCTTTACTTTTCATTATTTTTTCCTTATAATTACGATTATTTTCATCTTATTTAGAAAGGATTTAGTTATGAAAAAACATTTTATTCTTGCGGGGGGGTGGGGGGGGTAACTCCAGCTTTAAAAGGCTTTACTTTATTTTCTTGTAGTTCTTTAATTTTCATAGGCTTACTTACAGTAGATTTAAATGCCCAAACTATTACCATTACTAACAGCAATAGAATTATAAATAATAGACATCACAACGCCACACTAATAGTAAATTCCTCCATAAATGTGATCACAGACAAAAAAAACCCTTATCGTGGTACTTCTCTAGGACTATATTTCACAAACATTAATAAACTTGATATACAAAAGGGTGCTTCTATAGACTCTTGGGTTGATACACAAAGCACAACTATAAATCAAGTGGATATTAATAGCGGAAATGTTGCAGGGTTTCATCTCAAAGGAGGTACTAAGATAAGAACTATAGATCTCAAACAAGGAGGACGCATGCGCTCTGTGCTTATGCGTGGTAATGCAAGTATCGAGACTTTAAACATCGAAGGCACCCTTGTAGGCTGGTCTGCGTATGGCGGTATTAATTTTAGAGATCCAAACGGAAAAATAAATACTATCACTGTCAAACAAGGAGGTAAAATCGAACAAGGCGTTAGAAATAATAACGGCACTATACAAACCTTAACTATCAATAGCGGGACTATTAATGGAGGTATCACTAATAGCAAAACAATACAAACCTTAACTATCAATAGCGGGACTATTAATGGCAATATCGTTAATTCAGGCGCTAACGCTAGCACAGGTTCTATCAACATCACAGGAACAAGTAATGTAAGTGGCAATATCGTTAATCAAAACGGCGCAAATTTTAATAATCAAATCACCCTAGAACAAAACTCCAAACTAGGAGGCATTTCAAATAATGCAAATTCTACGATGGGCGGAACGCTTGATTTAAAAGGCGAAGTAGGAACAATCAGCAATGCTGGAACTTTTAATAGCACTTTAACTTTAAGCAATAAAGTAGGAACAATCAGCAATTCTGGAACTTTTAATAGCACTTTAACTTTAAGCAATAAAGTAGGAACAATTGAAAATAAGCAAGGCGGAACGATAAGTAATGACATTACTATTCAAGCAGGTGGAAGCGTAGAAGCGATTAATAATTCAGGCACTATGCAAAACATCACTAATAATAATGGAACTTTAAGTCATATCACAAATTCAGGCACTATGAAAGTCATTACAAATAATGGCACAGTAACACTCACTTTAACAAATAGTGGAGGAACGATTGATAAGGTTACAAACGCAACTGGTGCAACCGCCACTATCCACAATCAAGGCACAATCACAAAGGGTATCATCAATGACGGCGGAACTTTAACTGTTCTTAATGACTTTAGAAGGACTGAAGGGACAAAAGATTTTCAAACCATAGGAGAGATAGGTAAAACAGCAAATG
>NZ_JANURX010000021.1:0-16178 GCF_030250085.1 Campylobacter felis | reverse complement strand
ACTGAAGCTTTTAAAGCATTGCTTAGACTGAAAAGCTTTAAAGCCCCTTTTTACAGGCTATTAAAAGCCCATTTAACTAAGCTCCACGGATAAATAAACGCTGTTATTTTAAGCATTTTTTGTTTAAATATTTCTTAAAAAGCTTTTTTGATGATTTAGCTAAAGCCCTTTTTAACGCCCTTTAAAAAAGCCCTAGCGACTTGCTCTACTTCATATAAAACACGCCCTTAAAGCCAAAAAGGCATAAATTCATTTTTACACCGCTTTAAAATTTCTTGTAAAACGACCCCTTTGCAAGTCTTAAAATGCTTCGCTTCTTTATTTCATCGTTTTTAAAACGCTCTTTCGTGTGGCGTAAAAAGCAGACAAAAGCACTCGGGCGGCGGGGCGTGAATTTGGCATTTTGTGTGAGGGTAAAGCACTGCGCGGACTTAGAAGCGAAGTAAGTCTATTTCAAAGCCTCTTTTAACGCCCTTTTTAAAGCCTCATATTTTTCACACTCCTCCCTAAGCCTCGCATTTTCAAGGCTCAAAGCCTCCACATTTGAAGGACACTTCTGAGGCTTTTCACTCTCATTAAAGCTTTTTTTTAACGCTTCATCGTATTTTTTAGCTTTAATGATGAAAGCAAACACATTTTTAAGCCAAACAGGATAATTTTTAGAACTCCCCCAATTATTCACACTTCCATAAGGCAACCCCAAAAGCTCGGCTAATTCTTTTTTGTTTTTCACCTCCGCTTCACTCATAAGGCTCTTAAATTTTTCTTTTGTCATTTTTAACTCCTTTTTAATAATTATAATCTTATATTATTAAAATAAAATAAAATCACTTTAGATTTAAAATTTAAGCCTTATTTAAATAAGATTAAGTATAATTTTATCGTTAAGTTTTAAACTTCTGGAGGCTTACACCAAAGGAGGTTGAGAGATGACTGAAATTATTGCACTTGTGATAGTCTTAGTTGTCCTTATCTTAGTTATAAAAAACTGAGATAAGAACTAAAAGCATATTTTTTAGAATTATACTTCGCTCTGCTTAGTTTAAACTTAACTTTACTTTTAAGCCTCCAAAGTAGAGCGGGGAGGCTTACAAAATCGCTCTTAACGCTTCCTTATATCTCTCAAATTTTTCTAATTCTTCCCTTAACTTCGCGTTCTCAAGCCTTAACTCCTCAAGCTCTTGTTTCACTTTCAAAGGCTCATCGCAACCCACTTCATCACGCACCAAGCCCAAATTCCCACCGCTTAACGCTTCATCGTATTTTTTAGCTTTCACAAGGGCATTTAAAAACGGCTCTACATAAGGGGGGAATTTTTGCACATTCCCCCAATTATTCACAGAGTTATAAGGCATATTTAAAATTTTTGCTAACTCTTTTTTATTTTTACAACCTAGCTCTTTCATCATATTTAAAAATAGCATCTTATCCATTTTCACTCCTCAAATTTTTACAAAATAATACTATTTTAATGTTAAAAAGTCAATATTTTAATAAATTAGTGTTAATTTAAGTTAATATTAAGCATTAATCTAGTATAATTGTCACATAAAAACATTTAAAAAGTGTTTTTATAAGGGTTTCAACCGCGTGCCTTTTTAAGGCTAATAAACTTTTTTTAATGAAAGGGCTTTTATGAAAGTCTTGAAGTTAAGAAGGGTTTTTAAACTTTTCAGCCTAAAATTTAGCCTAAAGCTAAAAATTAGACTAAAAGTCGAATAATCCTCGCCTAGCATTATAGCTAGGCAGGATAAAATTAAACTTAAAAGGACAGCAAATGACATTTTTAACTTGCGATTACAATAGACATAAAGAAATTTATACAGCAGACGGCAAAGAGGTCGATTACTCCACCTTTTGCGATTTACGCGCCAAAAATGCCATCGAAGCCAATCAAACAGCCCTTATTTTAAGAGAAAAAGACGGAGGATTATGCGCGCGATTAAGGCTTATGAAAGATTTTTAAGCTATGAATTTTTTTATTTCGTACCACTAAAGAAAGATTAAAAATTAAATTAAGCCAAAGCCTAAAAAAGCCTCAAAGCCCAGTCCTTAGCTTTATGGATTATTTAAACTAGCGAAGTTTATTCGCTTAGCTCCCTTATTTTCCCCATTTGTATCACGCATTGTTTATAATGATAAAAAAGCATAGAATAAGCGTTTAAAATCTCAATTTCATTATTAGCATAGGGCTTTGGCAGTGTTTTAAGCTCTAAAAGCTCAGAGGGGATTTGCACTTTTATCAGTTTCACATCTTTAACGCTTTGCGTTTTGCTCCCACAGCCTGTTAGCCATAGCATTAAAAAGCTTAGTAAGATTATTTTCACCGCTTTCATACTTCTTAACAATGTAACGATTAACATATTCAATCCTCTCTTTAACTTGCTCTTTTGCCTCATTTGCGCTACTTATCGCCTCAATTTGTTTCCTATGCTCTAACTTAAGCGTTTCAAGGCTTAAGGCTAGATTATGATTTGCCTCAAGGCTTAGTTTTAAATCGCTCTTTACCTTTTCATATCTTGCTTTTTGCGCTTCTAAGCTTAGATATAAAAAGCCTATTCCACCCAAAGCCAAAGCTAAAGAAACATAAAAAAACATCTTACCTTTAAAAAATCCCAAAAACGTGCTAATTATGCTAAACATTTTTACCTACTTCCTATTTACCTTTTTCTTTAAGCTTACTTTCTAAAAGAATTGCAAAAAAACGCTTTTAAGCGTTTTAAATTTCGCTTTATTTTTTCAAGTTATCCAAGTCTTTAAACCACGCTCCCACGCCCTTTAAATCTTTTAAATTATCATCTATTTCATCAAGCTTAAGATTTGCCCTTTTAAGCTCATCATTTGTATTTTTACAATGCTCTTTGATAAATTCCATCATAGTCTTGCCATTTTCCTTATAAGCGTCTAAAGTCGCCTTTTGTATGGCTGAGTTTTCTTTTTGATTTTGCTTTATCTCCTCTAGATTTTTCAATTGCCTCTCTTGCTTTTCGCCTACGATTTCACTTTGCTTTTTATATAGATGTATCACTACACCCGCTAAAATTACGACCATAAGTCCAAGCAAACCCGCCCCGCTTAAGCTCCCTATTGCAGAAGCACTAGCTATAGCACTTTCACTCATAAGGTCCCCCTTATTCTAATTCATCTTTAATGACAAGCCCAACCATATCTAAATTCACGCCCCTCATTAAGTTGTAAAACTCTTTACACGCATCACGACTCCCTCCTATGCTTTCATCACTTGCCTTAGTGCGTCCTAGTAAAATACAGCCTTGCGTATCTTTATCCGTGTTTCCCCAGTGTATTAATATATGTCTTTCATAAGGCACTAAATCATTATAAACATTTAGCATTTCATCTTTTTCATTACCCGTAATTTTTCTTAAAGTCTTTTCGAAACGACTTCCCGGATGCCTTTTTAGCTTATAAACCCCACTAGGTATTCTTAAGTCTTTACCACTTTCAAGCCCAGCCGTATCCTCTTGTAAGGCAAAGCATTGAAAAGTTAAGTCGCCATTTTCATCATACATCTTAAACTTACCAATTACGCAAGATTTGCCTTGATACCTATTAATAATTTCTATTTTCATTTTTTATCTACCTTCATAAGAAAATCAAAGCCTTTCATAACGAAGCAATTTAGCCCTTTAGAAAAGAAAGCTGTCAAGCTTTCAAGTTTCTAAAGTGGATAACCCTTGCTGAGTGTGAAAGCGTTTTGATTTTTGCCCTAAAAACTTTTTGAATTCTCACCTAAACTCATTTTTGCTAAAACCCCAAAGACCACAACCCCCAAAGCTTAAAGTAAAGTATGCGTTTTTTCTAAATTCTCCTTTAAATTCTCAAGCACATCGCCATATTTATCAAAGACTTCATCATCATTTATAAGCTCAAGCACTAATTCCAAGCTATCCTCATTTAAATGATAAAGCTCCTCGCAAATCGCTCTAGCTTTAACGACCTTATTTTTCATCAAAGCCCTCATTTGTAACCTTTAAAATAGCATTTAAGCTTATGAAACTTATCCACCAAATGATAAAAGATAAAGCAAGTTAAAGCATTAACATTTAAAAGCCTTAAATGCTTATAAAAAGCTAAATCCGCCCTTTTATACGCCTCTTTTATGCTATCCTCGCGCATTGCACGGCTACATAGATAATCGTGCAAAATACAAGCGCTAAAATACTCACTTTTATAAGGGGGATAAAAGCTCCAAAAAATGCGCGGTATAGACGCTCCGTCAGTCGTGTAGCCCTTAGGCACGACCCCGCTTATAAGCTCATTTTCATTTAACTTTATATGGAAGCTAAAATCCTCCCAAACCTCAAATTTATATTTATCATAAGGCTTTACGACAACCCTTTTTAAACTCATTTTTTATTTTCCTTTTTTTTTACCTACTTTTAACGGGCGAACAAGTCCGCCCTAAAGTAGCAAAGCTAAAGTCGCCCACCCTTTTGCTAACGCAAAAGCCCCAACCACCTCAAACATTTTTAAAACTCTACTTGTATTTTTTCCAAAGCCGCTAAGCTTTTCGCCTTTTCGACTTTATCTTTTAAGGACCTTGCTTTCATCGTGTTTAAATTCACACTTTCAGCCATTTTTGTGCCTAAAGCGATTAAATCCTCCAAAGTAAAATCCACCGCCTCATTATCCTTAGCTATCCATTTAAAGCCCTCCGGCACTTGCTTAGTAATGCTAAAAAGCGAAGTCGTAGATGTTAAAAGGTTTCTATCCTTTTCTGCACTTTGAAACACCTTGCCATTATACTCTACGCCCCCATTTATAGCCTTATCTCTTTTTTTTGTGATTTCTGCTTTCTTAAGCTCTTTTTTGACTTCTAAAGCCTCACTAGGCTCTGCATTTTCAAGCCATTGTTTAAAATGAGGATGCGTAAGCGCCCACTTTAAATTTGCTCTTATACTCTTTATACTCAAATCTGCCCACGCCGTGTTTAATTCTACATTTTGCATTTTTCTCATAAAAACCTTTCTTTTTTTTATTTACTTTGTCTTTCACGCCTTATTCTATTTAAACCCCCTCCTCATCTTCTTCAAGCAAATCACCTTCAGGCAAAATCTCTCTATCCTCAATAGTAGGATACGGCAAGTCTAAATGGTTTAAAATATATGTAACCACTCTGTCTGAATACTTATTATCCTCATTTAACTCCGCCTTAGCCGCATTAATTTCTGCTAATATTTGCTCTTTTACCGCATTAATTTCACTCGTTATTTGCTCTTTTTGGCTATTAAGGTCAGCCCCATTTAACTGCGCCCTAGCCTCCTCCTTAACTCTATTAATTTCAGCCAATATTTCATTTTTTTGGCTCTCAAGGTCAGTTCTATCTAACTCCGCCTTAGCCGCATTAATTTCAGCCAATATTTCATTTTTTTGGCTCTCAAGGTCAGTTCTATCTAACTCCGCCTTAGCCGCATTAATTTCTGCTAATATTTGCTCTTTTACCGCATTAATTTCACTCGTTATTTGCTCTTTTTGGCTCTCAAGACCCTCAAGTTGTGTTCTAGCCACTTCTAAAGTATGAGTAATTTCCGCTTTTTTCTCACCATAAAGCGTTACAAACTCAGCGTTTAAAGTATTTGCTTCCTCAAGCTTAGTATTGATTTCTTCAAACTCACTTTTTAAAGCCTCGCCCCTCTGTATAAGGGCTCTTGTGTCATCTTTATCGTTAGCGACATTATTTTCAAGCTCAATAAGCTCATCTTTAAGCCGTTCTACATTTTGTAAAATCCCACTTGCATTAGCGTCTAACTCTTTCACTTCCTCATTAAGCTCTGCCGCGCTTTCTTTTAGAGCTAGAGTATCATTATAAACGCTTCTTGTATCCTCTAGGGTTTTATTTGCCTCACTTAAAACAAATTCATATCCTTTTTTAAGCCTCTCGTTCGTTTTAAAAAGACTATAAACGCTCATAAGCGTGAGTTTAATCTGCTCTAGCCAATTAACATTTTGATTAAGAGCATTTTCAAGCTTTTTTAATAATTGTTCCTCGCTCGTTTCTGGTTTAACTTCACCACCTTGCTCCGCTTCAGTCTCAACCCTTACGCCATTACCTCTAGCCACATCACTCGTTTGGCTTTGAGTCTCTACATTCAAAGCACCGCTTTCTTCATCATTTAAAGTTTCATTTAACTCTCTCATTGTTTTTCCCTACTTTAAAATATTCACCATATTTATATACCCTTTCAAACTCATCTTTGTCAAATTCATTGCTTTTTAGGTATTGATACGCCTTTCTATTATTGATAAAATTGTTCCGTCCCTCCTCACCTAAAGCTTCAAAGATAACTCCCTCATCATAACCCTTGCTTTTTAAAACCTTTAAGGCGTTATTTTGCCTTTGAAAAAAGTTCTCATATATACTTAAAGCCTTTTGCCTTGTCTGTTCTGCATTAAGACCACCAAAATTAAGCGCTTCAGTCATTCTCGCTCTTTCTTTTTGTGTGCCGCCGCTTCTTAGCTTGATAGCGTTTAGATAATTTCCATAAAGATTACTTTCATCGAAAATTCTTTGTTGATTTGCCTCATCGGCGCTGAAAATGAAGTGATTTGTCATATTGCTCCATTTTCTTGCTAGATGATTTTGAATTCCGCTTGTTTCATTTGAATTTGCCACTATGCTATTTAAGTTTTCAAAGGCATTATTTAGCTCTTTTAACTGCTCATAATCCTTATCCCCATTTAGCCTCTTAACCCTAGCACCCAATTCGCCATTAAGCCTAAGATTATTTTCACCCCCTACAACCACGCTTCTATTTTTCATCGCCTCATTTAAAGCCGTGCTATCTAAGCCCATTTTTTTAAGCGCGTAAATATCATAAAGACTAAGTTCTTTTTTCTTTATCTTTTCGTCTAAAATCTTGCTTCCCGTGCTTACATTTGAGGGCATATTCAAAACGCGTAGCGCAGACGGCTCTTGTTTTAAGGGCGCGTTTTGCATTAGCTCAGCTTCTTTATTTGCTTCATCTAAGGCTTTTATCTTTTCGTCAAGCTTTTCATTTTGCTCTTTATTTTCCTCCCTTAAAAAACTTTCTAAACTTGGTTTAATAGGCTCATTTTCTAAAGCCTCCAAGCCTTTATGTCTTAAAACTAAATCTTGCATTAAACCACCTTAAATACTTTCTTTCTTGTCAAATCCTCGCCCTTTTCAAAGGCTATAATATTATTGATAATTTCACTAATATGCCTTAATTCATTATTTAAATTCATAGCGCTTAGAGTAAGGTTCTGTAAAAAGGCTTGTTCCCTTATAAAGTGTGAGTTAAAAAAAGCCTCAGCTAAATCCGCATTAATGCTTAAAAGTGCTTCGCTCGTGCTTTCTAAGTGATTTTGCTCTAAAAATTCCCTAGTCGCTTTTTTGCTTTCAGCACTAACCTTGCTCCTAAAATACTTATCTTGCAAAAAGCTATCTTTTAAAAAATGAAGTGAAAAGGGCTTAAACACCTCTACACTATTTTTTGCTATATAGCTTTTAAGCTCAGCATTGGCTTTGATTTGCACCGCTTTTTTTACGCTTATATCAAGCTCATTTAAAGCCGTGTTTAACTTCGCTTTTTTCGCGTCTTTTTCCGCTTCAAATTCTCTTATTTGCTCGTTTAACGCCTCTTTATTTTCGCTTATAAAGCTTTCTAAGTTTTCAGCCTCTAAGAAGTCTCTTACTACTTCGTTAAAATTTACTCTATTTTGCTCTAAAAACTCCCTTGCTATCCTTTGACTTTCATTTTCCAAATTGAGATTTTGCAAAACTAGGCTCAAAAGCTCCTCCTTATTTTCACCAAATAAAGCGCTCGTTCTTTCGCTTATTTCCCTATCCAAATTTGTCCTTAATTCTGTAAAGGCATTAAGGCTCGCTTCTATTATTTTGTCATTAGCATTTTTTTCAAGCTCTTTAAAACTTCCGCTTAAAAGCTCCCTTGCCCTAGCTTCGTTAAACCCCTCACGCACTTCATTTAAAAGCGTGTTAATTTGCTCTATTTTTGCATTGATATCATTTAAGGCAGTGTTTTCATAATTCATTTTAAAAACCCCTTTCGCTCTTTAAAAAAGCTTTCAAAAAGCCTTTTAAAACAAGACAATTTAGCCCCAAGTGAAAAAGGCGTAAGCCTTTAGGCTTCACTTGTCTTAAGAAAACTATTCCTTACTAGAGAAAATCCCAATCGTTGCAAAATCGCTATTATCATACACGCTTAAAACGCCGTTTGCACTCTCAAATCTACCCTTTGAAACAGCTAAAAGTCTATCCGCTCCGCATATAATTTTACGCCCTGCATCCTCACTCTCGCTAACATAAAAATTTACTTGCTCATTCCCCACTAAAACAAGTGCTGACGCTCCTACTAAAAAGCCAATAGAAACGGCTTGACTGTCCGCGTAAGATGAAGGTGGCGTTATTTTTTTATGATTTGGTGCGTAAATATTTGCCTTAAAGTCCGCATCACTAATTTCACTATTTAAAAAACCGCTTTGCATTTTAGTCCATACACCCATATCTATAACAGGGCATTCATCGACTAAGCCCACTAAGCCAGTGAAAAGGTTATTTTTCTCACCTCTAACGCCCACTTTTTGCATCGCTACCCACTCGGGGTCGTTTTTAAGCTGGTTAATTTGATAGCTATCAAGCAAGATAATATAAGAATAGTTTTGAACCGTAATGCCTCCTTGATTATGTTGCGTGCTTCTAATCGGCTTTATAGGAAAGGCGTCTTTATTTTTGTAATTTTTACCCGCTCTAGCCATAAAAATGGCACGGCGTAAAGCCTTGACATTACACACATCACCGGCTACGATTTTCTTACTAGCATCAGCAACGCTTTTTTCTCTACTGCTATCTTTAAAGCCGTCATTTTGGTCGCACACTACGCAATTTGTAATGTCATTGCTTAAAGCCGTTACAAAATAGCGATCTCTTTTATCAACTATCCAATCGGTTAAGCTATCAGTCGCCTCTTTGATGAAGTCAATTTGCTGGATTTTGCTATATTGCTTAATCGGACTTTTTAGCGCATTACCTATCACTTCTGGAAATACCGTTTGACTTAAAATTTCTAAATTATCGAAATTTGTATCAAAATCCGCATTCCCCTTAACACCGCTTCCCGTTAATTGTGCTTTAAGTCTTGGACGATAAGGATTAGAATCCTTAACATTATAAGTTCTTACCCCTCTATCTTGCCCCCTACCCATAAAAGGCGCAAATGGGCTTTTCTGCCAACTTGCATTTTCTATCGTTCTAGCGATTTCCACCGCGACATTTGGATTTTCTCTCCACGCTGCCAAATTGATTTTGTTTAAACTATCTAACATTTTTTAAATTCCTTTATATTTTAACCTACTTTCACCAGGCGAAGTAAATTCGCCTTAAAGTAGCAAAGCTAAAGGCACGACCCGCCCAAATGCTCACGCATTTGCCGTGTTAAGCCTTTAAATTTGCTTTTAAGAAAATTGCAAAAATTAGTGCAATAACAATTTTTGAATTTTCGCCTAACTCTTGCCAAAATCCCAAGCCAACCCCGACCACAACCCCCAAAGCCTTTAAAATCTCTGCGTTACAAGACTATCTCCCCCACTTTCCACACTTGCACTACTTGCATTAAGCCTTTGAGGTAGCTCCTCACTTTCCTCCGTTTTGTTTTCCCCCTCATAAAGCTTGTAAAGCGCCTCAAAAAAGGCTCTAGGCTCTAAGCTTTCCAAACTCGCCTTAGCTCTAGGGCTTAAATCATTTTGAAAAAAGTCCAAAAGCTCATCACTACTCACCCCTAAATTACGCGCATCAAAGGCATCAGCGGCGGCTTGGATATTATCAAACGCTTTTTTTTGCCCTATTTGACCTCTTAGCTCATTTGCCTCATTGACCTTATTTTGCAAGGATTTTAAAAACTCGTTTTGTAAATGCAAAATTTGCTTGATAAACTCCTCTTTATCCTCGAAAAATAGCTCCTCCAAACTCTCATCACTAGCTATTTTTTCTGCGCCATATTTTGCAAAGTCTTGTTCTAAACTCGCCTCTGCTTGACTGATTTCATTTTCTAAAACCGCCAAGCGTGCCTCATCGTCATTTAAGGGACTTTGTGCTGCTTCATCCATACTTGCTCCTTTTTTGTAATTTGTGAAAAGATAGCTTTAAAAGGATTTAAAAAAAAGGCTTAAAGCTTTTTAATTTTCCTCGATAACTCTAAGTTTTATACTAGTGCTTAAAAGCTCGTTTTTATGATTTCTTGCTTTAAAACTTAGCTCATACTCCCCCGCCACTTCACTGATAAAAAAAAGGCAAGTCCCCTCATACCTACGCCCCTCAAGCTCAAAATAATGCTCACTATTTGGATATATCGTATAAGCGTTTATCTCCACCGCTTCATTAATCCTAAGCTTAACTCTAGGGCATATTATGCCAAGCTCCTTAACGCCTCTGCCGTCCTCAAAACCCTCATTTGCTAGTTCTTTTATCTTGTTTAAAAGCGGTCTATATTCCGCACTCATATCTTTATTTGAGATTTGATTAATAAAGCTCATAACTTGATGCGTATAAGAAGCGACCATTCTTTCATTACTTGCATTGCCGACGACATTTAAAAAGCTTACCACCGCATTTGCCTTATTAATCGCCGCATTATCTCCTACGCTTAGTAACATAGCGTGCGCTTGCACTAGGCTTTTAAGCTTTTCTATTTGTAAGGCGTCATTTTGCGTTTTGCTTTGTAAGATTAGGTTTTTAATCTCAGCTTCGGCTTTTTCATAATTATAAGCGTTTTCCTTTTCTTTAAAATCGATTTCGACTAATTTTAAGGCTAACTCACTTGCAAAAGAAACTAATTTATCATCGGTTAAACGGCTTTTATGCTTTTTTTCTAAATGCGTGTAAGCCTCATTAAAATGATCCCAAAAATTAAAGCGTTTTGTCATATTTTTTTCCTTTTTTTACCTACTTTCACCAGGCGAAGTAAATTCGCCTTAAAGTAGCAAACCTAAAGCCCACGCCGTCCCTTTACTTCGTAAAGCCGTGTTTTGCCTTTAAATTCACTTTCTAAAGAAATTTAAAACCTTGCGTAATGAGGTAATTTAGCCCAAGCGAAAAAACGCTTTTAAGCGTTTAAGCTTCGCTTGTGGATAACTCTTGCCGAATAAGCAAGGGTTTAAAATAAGCCCTAAATAAAAGCGATTTAAATTCGCACTTAAAGAGTTTTTGAATTCTCGCCTAAACCCTGCTTGTATCCAAAAGAGAAGCCCCCCTCATCACCATATCAGTTGCCTCATCTCTTTCTTTTTCTCTTTTATTGTATCTTGCATTTTCTATGGCTTGTTGTTTTTCGGCATTTGCTAAGGCTCTTTTTTGCATTTTTAAGGCTTTGTTGCTTTGAAAAATGCCATATATATTTGTGCCTATACTTGCCAAAGCTCCCACGCCTTGCATACCCTTACCAAAATTTGCAAAATTATTACTTCCTAAATAATTGCTAAATTTAGTCCATAAACCGCTTTCATTTGCCGCTTTTTCTGCATTATTTATAGGTGGCATTAAGTCCATATTTATCCTTTTAAAACACTTTTTAAGCTAACTTTACCCCTTAAAAGCCTTTAAAAAAAGGCTTAAGGTTTTTTTTTATTTTCTTTGGTTAGAATTTACGCCTTACAAGGAGAGAGATGAAAATAGGCAGTTTATTTGCAGGGATTGGCGGCATTGAGCTTGGCTTTTTAAAGGCAGGATTTAAAACAGCTTGGGCGGTAGAGCTAGATAGTAAAGCCTGTATCACTTATAGAGCAAATCATAAGCACAAACTTATTAACGATGACTTAGCAAAAGTAGATTTAAAAAGCTTAAGCAAGATTGACATTTTAACGGCGGGCTTTCCGTGTCAAGCCTTTAGCGTGGCTGGGTATCAAAAGGGCTTTAACGATGAAAGGGGTAATGTCTTTTTTGAAATTTTAAGGTATTTAGATCATTTTAAGCCTAGCATTATCTTTTTAGAAAATGTCAAAAATCTTTTCAAGCACGATAAGGGCAGAACCTTTGAAACGATTAAAGAAAAATTACAAAAGCGGGGCTATTTTTTAAAATATCAAATTCTAAATACCAGCGAATACGGCAATATCCCTCAAAATAGAGAGAGAATTTACATTGTAGGCTTTTTAGATTTTCACACTTATGAAAGCTTTCATTTCCCTGCTAAAATTAAACTCACGCGAAAAATTGAGCATTTATTAGAAAAGGGCGTGGATAAAAGCTTTTACTACACTTCGCACAGATATTACCCCGAGCTTAAAAAAGAGTTGCAAAGTAAAGAAACCTTATATCAATGGCGTAGGCATTATGTAAGAGAAAATAAAAATAAGCTATGTCCCACTTTAACGGCAAATATGGGAACAGGCGGGCATAATGTGCCTTTGGTGCTAGATGATGATATAAGAAAGCTTACCCCTAGAGAGTGTGCGAGATTTCAAGGCTTTGATGATAGCTTTATTTTACCCTCACAGCTTTCAAACGCCACGCTTTATAAACAAATAGGCAATAGCGTTTCGCTAAGTGTGATAGCAAATATCGCAAAAGAGCTAAAAAAGGCTTTAAAAAATGACTTTAGAGCAGTTTGTTAAAGAAAATATCACAGCCTTTAACGCAAAGCCCAGGGGCTTTAAAAATTCCCTTTTTAATGAAATGCAAATTAAAGATTATTTAAAAAAGCGTTTTAGAGAAAAATGCGAAAATGAAGCTTTTAAAGAAAAAATTTTAAAAGATTTTGCAAATTTATCTTATCAAAAAAGCAAGATTATAGACCTTGCAAATCAAGAAATCTTATATAAAAACGACCTTTTGCATTTTTTAGAAAGGCAAATTTTTTTAGATATTTTTAAGGGCTTAGATTTAGAGCAATTAAAAGATAAAAGCCTAGCCTACATCAAACAAAACACCGATGAGCTACAATTTAAATTCATACAAAGCAAACTAAGTAAAATTTTAGAAAAAGCCTTATTTCTTGCTTCTATGGACGGCTTTTCGGCAAATTTGCTTCAAATTAATTCAGGCGTTATGATTTCTAATGCTGGAGATAGTGCTGAATTTTTATTTGTAGCGAGGGCTATTTTAGCAGGATTTAACGCCTCAAGCGTTGATGTTAGAAGTAGTCGTTATGATGCTATAGTTGATTATAATGGCACTCTTTTACGCATACAAATTAAAGGCATTACAGGAGGGCTTATAAGCTTTAAAGATAGGGATAGAGGCGGACAGGGTATAGACTATAAGCACCAAAGTAATCAAGGCAAAAGAATTACTAGCAAAGATTGTGATATTTATGCCGCAGTGGATAAACAAGTCGGCATTTGCTACCTTATCCCTATGAGTTTTGCGGATAGCTTAAATGATAAAGAGTGCGAAAAAGTAAGACTAGAGCAAATTAGCCTTTACAAAGAAAACTGGGACATTATCAAGCTTTTTGCTACTAAAAAACTTCCTTAAATTTTCTTAGCTTAAGCCTTTTAAGCCTTTTTTATAAAAGAGCTTTTTTATATTTTTATATAATTTATTAAGAAAGGATAAAAAATGCCAGTAAAAAAAGAAGTCTTAGAAAACGAGCTTAAAGAAAGTAAGCTAAGCAAAAAAAATAAAGAAATTTATGTCGATTTGGCTAAATTTTTATATATAGGCGATGAGCCTTATCACCATAAAGACGCTAAAGGTAAGGATTATGTTTTCACAAAAAACGATGTGATTATAATGAGTGAGGGTGAGGGGGCGCGCTATTTTGACTATAAAAACACCCTTTTTAAAAGGATAAATAATGCGTAATGATTTAAGAGCGGGCAGCGGACCTGTAAATTCTGTCATAGCAGCCGCAGAGGCTTATCATAATGGCGTCTTAAAACAACAAGCCCTAATGAATTCTATGTTTGATAAATTTGCCTCTTTTGTGAAAGAGCAAAGAGCGCAAATGAGGGAAGATAAAGCCGATTTACAAAAAGAGCAAATTCACGCTTTGCAAAAAGATACTATGCAAAAGCAAAACGAGCTTTTAGGCAAGAATTTAGCCCACTTTGAAAAGGATAAAGAGCAAGAAAGAGCTAGAAATAAAGCCCAAAACGCCGCCGCTTATGCTTCAGCAGGGGTAAATAACGAGCAGCAAAAGGCTTTAAAAATGCAAAGAAAAGAAAAAGAGGAATTTGATAAATTAAGCAAAAGGCTAAATCCGCTTAATTATAGCAAAAGTGGCTTTTCTAACATCGATGATGCAGACATACAAAACGCCTTAAGCTTTAGCGAAAATGGGCTTTTTCCTCAAAGGCGTTAAATGATAGATTTAAAACTCAAAGCCAAAATTAGACTTCATTATGAAAGCAATTTTGACAATGCTAAAGAAGTCAGCCGAGCCTTTGAGATTAATTATCGCACCTTAATGAAATGGATAGAAAAAGAAAAATGGCAAAAGGGCGTTTTAGTTAAGGGCGCGTTAAAAGAAAGCACGAAAAACGAGCTTTTAAAAAAGGAATTTGGCACAAGGCTTGATATGCAAAGCCAAAAAATTAAAGATAGCGTTAAAAACAAGATTGAGAATTTAAAAGATTTTGAAAGCCTTAGTATAGAGGAGTTTAACCTAGAATTAGAAAAGATTAGCGATAAAGTTCTAACTGCGGCTTTGAGTGCTGAATTTATCCATAAAAATATGGTGGAGAGTTTTTTATATGCTAAACACGAGCTTAAAAGAATGAGTTTGCTAAGAAAAGATTATAAAGCAGATCCGACTTTAATCGCTATGAGTGAAAAGCTTATTAATATGCTTTCAAGCATACAAAAAAGCCTTTATTCTAAAGATTTGTTAGAACACGCCCTTAACGCAAATAATACAAATATCGACCTTAAAAAACTGAGCGAAAACGAGCTTAAAGCCTTAGCTGGGGAGATTATAGACATTAACTAAAATTCACTAAAATAAGCTTGTTTAAGTGAGCTAACTTTCTTTTGTGCTGGAAAGGGGGCTTGAAAAATGTGGATTAAGATTATTAACATTTTGATTCTAATTTTAGAGCTAGTCAAGGAATTTTTAAAACCCCTTGACTAATCCAAAAAGCTAAAAGTATTGTAAGTTAAACCGCCTTAGCTTACGCTTAAACGATTTTATATTATAGCATAAAAGAAAGGGCGGTTCTTTTGTGCTAAATATTCCACCCGCTTTGATACACGCTTCTACCACTCTTTTGCAAAGGCATTTTTAAAGCCACAGGAGGCAAAGTATCCTTATGTGCTATGCAAGAAGCAAGAGCGTCAATGCAGTCATCTTTTCTAAAGGGCTTTTCAGGGTTAAAGCTTAATAATTCTTTTTTGATTTGATTAAGCCCAAAAGCTTGATTTAAAAACACCAAAGCACCGCTATTATAATACGCCCTCATCGCTTTGATTTTCTCCACTTTTGAGATTTTTCTATTTGCTGGATACACCTCTATGATATTATTAATTAAGGGCTTATTTTGCCTTTTAAGATTTTCATTAACACGCACGATTTCACGCTGTAAAAGCCTATGTAAGATAAGCCCACCGCCCTCACTTTCCATATAAACCCTAGCATTAGGGTAATTAATCAAAGTTTCTATGATATGCTCGCAAGTTTGCATCTCGTCCCATACCCCATAAAAGCAGTTTTTTAGCACATATCTTACGCTATTTTCGCCGTGATTTTCCACGCCCACCACGACTAAAGCCCTATTATCCGCCCTTGCATTGATAGCAAATGCCCCGTCAAAAAAGATATATTCTTTTTGCTCTTTCATCTCAAAACTAGGAATTGTCTTAAAATTCTCAAGTAAGAAAAATCCGCTTTCCGTAGCTTGTGGCTCTTGCTGATACTGTGTGCTAAACTCGTCCTCGCCCATTTGAATTTTTAGCTCTTTTAGCGCCTTTAAATCGTGCTTTTTCATAAAAAGCGGTTCGTTTTCCTTTCTTTCATACTTGAAATTTCTCACTTCATACCGCGCCGCTTCTTTGTTTAAAGCCTCCATTTTAAGCACTTTCCATTGACTTATAATTTCTTTTGAAAAATGCCTCTCATTTAGCAAAAATCCGCATAAATCCTCGTAGCCTAATCTTTGCATTAAAATGGTAATATTTGAATTTGTATTTTGCAAACGCGTCAAAACGCTTTCTTTAAAGTTTTCATTAACTAGCTTTCGCTCGGCTT
>NZ_JANURX010000020.1:0-20342 GCF_030250085.1 Campylobacter felis | reverse complement strand
TAAAACTTTTATTTGTTTAGCTTTACTAATATATAGTAAAGTTGGCTCAATCGTCACTTATTTAGATTTCAAAGATTGACTATAAGATTTAAATAACAATGTTGGTGTTAAAGAACAAGACTTTTTTTAGGTTTTTACTATGGCTAAGAAGCTAAGGGTAAAAACAAAAAAGAAATGAAATTGTAGCGAGGAAAGCTTAAAGTGGGATTAAAAATAAAAATTTACTCTTTTTGATTTAAAAATTTTTCTAGTAGAGATTTTTTAATCTTTAAATTCGCCCTAAAAAATTCTAACCACTTTTCAAAAGCATTGATGATATGAAGCATAAATTCTTTTTCATCAATAATATTTTTTTTATAAACTTCAGCGATTAAGTCCCCTCTTTTAATCACGCAATGTGCTAATTTCCCATCTTGAAGGAATTTATTATTAACAAGTAAGGTATTGAAATTTCTTATATTTAAATCCACCTTTTGCAAAAATTCTAAAGGCAAATCTTTGTTGGAATTTAAAATAGTTGTAAGAGCATTTTGTAGGGTTAAAGCCTCCATATCTATGTCCTCACAAGCCTTTATGTTTTCTTTCACAAAAACGACAAATTTATCTAAAATTTTTTGACTTTTATTCAGCGTTAAAGATTTTGGAAGTTCAAGATGAGATTTTAACTCGGTAGCGAATTTTACGCAACATTCCTCAAAGCTTGTTTCTATGGCGTTATGTATCCTAGCGCCTGTTTGTGAGACATTATAAAAAGTCGTCAAGTGGGAGTGATTTGCTATAAAGCCTTCCAAATAAATACGATAAATATTCCACACCGGATGCGTTATAACCTTATGTCCACCGCCAAAACCCTCTACTTCAAAATAATCATTATACCAATTTGTCTCCACTCGCACGCCGAGGCTAAAGCCATCGGCGTGCGAATTTCCCTCTTTTGAAAGAGCAAAATCCTGCCCTAACATAATAATATTTTCAAAACCAAGTGTCACCGCAATGCAATACGCAAAATAAGAAACAAAAAGTCCCGGATTTACATAGCCAAAATCATCTAAGAAATTTAATTTTACATTAGGGTCTTCAGGGTCAAGTATGATACATAAATTCCTATTTTCTAGATGCTCCACGACTTCAAAAGCCGAAAGAGAAGAGCATAAAAATATCGTCTCATCTTTACCACTTGCATTAAAAAATTTCAGGGCATTATTGTGATAGTCATTATTTATCACATAATCAGGCGTAATGCCATTTTGACAAAGCACAGAATAAGCCCCATCAACACAAAAAATCACAAAATTTTCTTCATATTTTTTAAGCAAAGCTAAATTCCCACTCAGTGATGGTCCAGCAGATACCACAACAGCACTTTTAAAGCTTTTTTTCCTCTGTGAAAGAAGCCTTTGAAAAGGCACAGAATGAAGCATAGTTTTAGCATTGAGTAAAAAATTCTCATAAGTTTTAAAAATAGCTTCAGGTATCATTACGCCTTTAGAATTTAAAAGATTATTAAACACCTTGCGACAAAGCATATCAGCATCTAGCATCTGCTGATGAAAAAATTTCTCATAAAAATGATTTTGTATAAAAAGTCCATAAAGGGAATGAAGCTCTAAAATGAGAGGATTATTAAAGTAAAAAGAAAGCTCAAATTCGCCAAATTCATCTTCACTATCTAGCAAATGTATCCCGCCTAAATCTAGCTCCCCGCCTAAATCCACCCTACTTAAAGCTAAAATCAAAAGCTCCAAATTCCCCTCAAGCACGAAAATGTGCTGGTAATGTGCCTTACAAAGCCTTTTTAAAAGCAGAGCATTTCCTATACCATAGATGAAAATAAAAGGGTAGCGGCGTGTCTGCTGGAGTATGGCATTTTCCACAAAATCGAGCTCGGCATTCATATCCTCATACATAAAAACTTGATTTTGTTTATCAAAAATATTTAAATTCTCATCTATGCTAAAACGCCTAAACTCACCCCCCCCCCCCCCATTAATAAAGGCTAAAAGCTTAGTTTTAAGCTTATCATTTCTTAAAGCATTTAAATTTTTACTTAAAATTTCGTTCATTTTCATAATCTTTAATAATCTTATCAAAAGTCCAAATTTTCCTTGCTTCATTGGCACTTTGTGGTTGAGCGATAAGCATTTCTTCTTCCTCACCTAGCCTATCTTTCATCTCTCCAAACGCATCGATGAAAAAACTATCGCCGTAAAATTTCCACTCTTCATTATGCTTGGAGCTTCCTATGCGATTGACTCTTAAAATGCTAACTTGATTTAAAAACGCTCTTGTTTTTAAAAGCTCCTCCCATCTTTTTTGACTCCCAAAAGTGCAAGCGCTAGGCACGATAACCAAATCAATCTTTTTTACCCGAATTTCTTGCCAAAATATATCAAAATGCGTTTCAAAGCCAAAAAGTAAGGCGCATTTTAACCTCTCGTAAGTGAAGCTAAAAAGCTTGATTTTATCGGTTTTATTGATAAAAAATTTCGCCTCATTCCAATGGGCGTAAGGCATTAAAATTTGCTGTTCGTAAGTTTTAACGATACTAGGAGAAACCTTAAGGCAAACTTTCCTAAAACCCTTTGTTTCGACACTTACAAAAGGAGCAATGATTTCAAGCTCGTGCTTTTTAGCTAAATTTTCGAGGCTCTTTTTTTTCGCTTCACTTTGCTCTTTAATCATCGATTTAGGCATAGTTAAAAGCTCTGTAAAAAAGCTATTTAGCACATATTCACCCAAAACAACCAAATTTGCTCCACTTTCCTTTGCAGCTTTGAGATAATAATCAAGCCTTGATTCGCTTAAAGAAAGCGTAGGAAACTGCAAAGCGGCAATTTTACTCATCGATTTTCTCCACTTCTAATTTTGCTTTTTCAAGCTCAAACCTTGCTTTTTCTATATTTTCAAGCCCTAATTTATAAATTTTCACACTTTCTTCAAGGCTTAATTCTTCTTCATTAAGTCTTGTTAAGGCTTCGTTAGCCTTTTTTAAATTTTCTTCAAAACTCACGAATTTACCTTATAATTTGGTGCTTCGTGCGTAATCGTTACATCATGCACATGGCTTTCCTTAAGTCCCGCACTTGTAATCTCTACAAATTCAGCCCTAGCTCTAAAATCTAAAATATCCTTAGCGCCAACATAACCCATAGAAGAACGAAGCCCACCTAAAAGCTGATGAATCACGCTTTTAATGCTTCCCACATAAGGCACACGCCCTTCAATCCCTTCAGGCACGAGTTTATCCTGTGCTGTTCCTTGCTGAAAATATCTATCCGAGCTTCCTTTTTGCATAGCACCCAAAGAACCCATACCGCGGTAGGCTTTATATTGTCTTCCTTGATAGGTAAAAAGCTCCCCCGGGCTTTCATCAGTTCCTGCAAGAAGTGAGCCTATCATCACAGAACTAGCCCCTGCGGCAAGAGCTTTTGCTATATCACCAGAATACTTAATCCCCCCATCAGCTATCACAGGAACGCCAAATTTATCCGCCTCCAAAGCACATTCATCAATCGCCGAAATTTGCGGCACTCCCACCCCTGAAACAATGCGTGTAGTGCAAATACTCCCAGGTCCTATCCCTACCTTTACGGCGTCGGCTCCAGCCTCACACAACGCTTTTGTAGCTCCCGCTGTGGCGACATTTCCCGCGATAATTTCAAGTTTAGGATATTTTGCTTTAATGGCTTTTACGCTTTCTATAATGCCTTTTGAGTGTCCGTGTGCCGAGTCAAGCACGACAACATCAACATCTGCTTCAACCAAAGCATCCACCCTATCCATTTGATTCACCCCTATGGCTGCGCCCACTCTTAAGCGTCCAAAGCTATCTTTATTTGCGTCAGGGTATTCTTTACGCTTTTTTAAATCTTTTATAGTGATAAGTCCTACAAGATGATTATTATCATCGACTATAGGAAGTTTTTCGACTTTATTAGTACTAAAAATTTTCTCCGCATCATCTAAAGTGCAGCCCTTTGGAGCGGTAATGAGAGGGGCTTTTGTCATTACATTTTCGACTTTATTGCTAAAATTATTCTCAAATCTTAAATCGCGATTTGTTAAAATCCCCAGCAATTTCCTCTCTTCATCTACCACAGGAACACCAGAAATTCTATATTCTGCCATTAATTCTAAAGCCTCATAAATACTTGCATTTGGTGCAATAAATATAGGGTCAATAATGACACCACTTTCACTTTTTTTCACTCTTTTAACTTCTCTCACTTGAGCTTTTATGTCCATATTTTTATGGATAATCCCAAGCCCCCCAAGTCTAGCCATCATAATGGCGGCTCTATGCTCTGTAACGGTATCCATAGCTGCCGAAATTAAAGGCATATTTAAGCCAATATTTCTCGTTAGCTTAGTGTGAATTTGCACTTCCTTAGGTAAAATTTCAGAATAACAAGGTCTTAATAAAACATCCTCAAAAGTCAAAGCGCGTCCCACTATCTTCATACTTTACTCCTTTATGATTTTTTCTAAACTCAAAGCTCCATTTAATAAAGTTTGCTCATCATATGCTCTACAAATAAGCTGTGCGGAAATATTTAACCCATCTTTATCTTTACCCA
Organism: Campylobacter felis; assembly: GCF_030250085.1. Classification (NCBI taxonomy): domain Bacteria; kingdom Pseudomonadati; phylum Campylobacterota; class Epsilonproteobacteria; order Campylobacterales; family Campylobacteraceae; genus Campylobacter; species Campylobacter felis. The sequence goes on along the minus strand of NZ_JANURX010000020.1, from coordinate 15,765 downwards.
CAGGCACACTAATACCCCCAAGCCCTGCCAAATTCACAGATATGGTATAAATATCCTCTAAATAGCTTTGCATAGGGCTTTTTTGCATATCAAATACAAAAGCTGTTGTTGGAGTTACCGGCATAAAAATCAAATGACAATCTTGCAAAATTTCTTCATATTTGGCTTTAATAAAATCCCTAGCCTTTTGCGCTTTAATATAATAAGCATCATAATATCCACTACTTAAAACAAAAGTCCCAAGTAAAATTCTACGCTTGACTTCCTCACCAAAGCCCTCGCTTCTACTATTGACATACAAATCTTTCAAATTTTCACAATGCTCACTGCGTCTTCCATAACGCACCCCATCATAGCGGCTCAAATTCGCACTTGCCTCTGCTGTAGCGATGATATAATACGCCGCAATGTCAAATTCATAATCTTGCAAGGTTTTATAAACTATCTCGTGTCCGTGTGCTTTTAAAGCCTCTACGCTTTTTAAAAGGGCATTTTTTACTTCTTCACTCGCAGCATTGACATAATTTTCTATCACAGCGATTTTGAGCTTGGTATTTGCGTTTAAATTTGCGCTTGTAGGTTCAAATTTCACATTTGCACTTGTGCTATCTTTTTCATCATATCCCGCAATCGCATCATAAAGTAAAGCTGCGTCCTCGACATTTTGCGTTAAAACGCCTATTTGGTCTAAACTTGAAGAGTAAGAAGCAAGTCCATAACGACTCACTCTGCCATAACTTGGCTTAAAGCCCACACATCCACAAAAAGCCGCAGGCTGTCTTACCGAGCCACCCGTATCACTTCCCAAACTTGCCAAAGCCAAATTTGCCGCAACTGCCGCAGCCGAGCCACCGCTTGAGCCACCCGGAACGCGTGAAAAATCAAGAGGGTTTAAGGTCTTCCCATAAAAAGAAGTTGCGGTAGAGCTTCCCATAGCAAATTCGTCCATATTTACGCGTCCAAAAGGACTAAAGCCATTCTTTTTTAAATTCACAATCGCGCTCGCATCATAAGGAGCAACATATCCTTGCAAAATCTTACTTCCGCAAGTTAGCTCCCAGTCTTTAACGCTGATATTATCTTTAATAGCCACAGGTATGCCCTGCCCTGAGCTATTTAAATCGCAATCTAAAAATTGCTCCACATAAGCACCGATTTGCTTTTGCTTTTTTGCTCTATCGTTTAACTCTTTTTTTAAAGCCTCAAGCTCATTTTTAGAGTATTTTAACGCTTCTTTTAAAGTGATCATTTTTATCCTTTTTTCTTAATCAAAACCACAGCCAAAGCACTCAATAAAAGCACGGCGACTATGGTGCTAATTAACAATTCATTTGGCACAGGATTTTCAAACATTTAAAACTCCAGCACAACGAGGGCAAATGTCCTCAACCGCTTCAAATTTCCAACATCTTTCGCATTTGTTAAGCCTTGCTTTTACAATAGCAAAACTTTCATTTTCCACTTTGAATTCACAAAGTTTTTCACTATGGTCTAAATTTTCAAGCCCACTTACCATAAACCAGTCTTTCATCTCGTTATTTGGTAGGGAATTGATCTGGTTTGAATTTGTTTGTAAAATTAATTCAAGGGTCGATTTTATCAACTTATCTTTTTTAAGCTTGTCGATATTTTCAAAAAAGCCTTCTCTAACTTTAAGCAAAAATTCATCTTCCACTTCAAATTCAAAATCAAATTTTTCATTAAAATTCAAATCAAAAACATCTAAAGCATCATTTTTAATGCAAACATTGGCGTGCTCTAACGCCTCATCAACACTATAAGTTAAAAAAGGCGCTAGAAGGTTTAAAAGCTTTTTGGCTATCAAAGCCATAGTAATTTGAGAACTTTTACGCTTAAGACTTGTTTTAGCCTCACAATAAAGCCTATCTTTGCTAATATCTAAATAAATTCCGCTTAAATCTGCGATTAAAAAATTAAGCAAAGCGTTAAAGCCCTTAGCAAATTCATAATTTAAAAACGCCTCTTCGCTCGTTTTAAAAACACGACTAGCCCTTGTTAAAATCCACTTATCAATAAAGGAGAAATCAGCATCTTGCATATTATCCAAATCATTAGTGTTAGCAAGTAAAAATCTTATAGTATTGCGAATTTTTCGGTATTGTTCACTGACTTGCTTAAGAATATTTTCAGAGATTTTTAAATCTGTAGAATAATCGCTTAAAAATACCCATAATCTTAAAATCTCCACCCCATAAGTTTTAGCGACATAATCAGGTGCTATGGTATTACCTTTGGACTTACTCATTTTCTGCCCTTTTTCATCTATGGTAAATCCGTGCGTAAGAACATTTTTATAAGAAGCACACCCTCTTAAAGCCACACTTAAAAGCAAAGAGCTTTGAAACCACCCTCTATGCTGGTCGCTCCCCTCTAAATACATATTTGCCACTTTTTCGCCTGCGTCAAATTGAGTGCCGTCCAATACAGCCTTCCAAGTGCTACCGCTATCAAACCATACATCTAAAATATCATAAACTTTTTCTAAATTTTGAGGCTTGTATTTAGAATTAGGAGGTAAAAGCTCACTAATGTCAAGCTCCCACCAAACATCAGCACCCCTTTTTTCAAAAATCTTTGCAATAAATTCCAAAATTTCATCATCAAAAATCACTTCCTCGCTCATCTTATCCCTAAAAAAAGCTATCGGCGTTCCCCAGTCTCTTTGTCTTGAAATGCACCAATCGGGGCGATTTTCCACCATAGAACCTATTCTTTTTACGCCATTTTCAGGGTAAAACCGCGTTTTTAAAAGCTCTTCTTTTGCTTTAGTTCTTAAGCTTTTGCCCTCAAGCCTTAATTCGTCCATAGCGATGAACCATTGTTTGGTCGCACGGTAAATCACAGGCTTATGCGTCCTCCAGCAAAAAGGATAAGAGTGCGTAAATTTTGAAGCGTGGATAAGATTATCTCCCAAAAGATCTAAAATTCTTTCATTTGCTTTAAAGATATGAAGCCCTATAAATTCACTCAAAAGCTCTTCTGGTAAAAGTTTCTTAGTCCTTAAAGTCTCATCATACAAACCCGCCTCATCAACAGGCATCAACACTTCAATATTATATTTTAAACACACATAATAATCATCTTCGCCGTGTCCTGGTGCCGTATGCACAAGCCCTGTACCTCCATCCATTAAGACATGCTCACCTAAGATAAATAAGGAATTTCTACGATTAAGAGGGTTAATCGCTGTGCTTTTTTCTAAAATTCTAGCCTCAAATTCTTTATCAATTTCGCCCTTAGTGAAATGAAGCTCCGTCATATTTTTAAGCAAGGCTTTTGCAAAAATAAGCCCTTCTTTTGTCAAAACATAAAGCTCATTAGGATTTAAGGCTATGGCTTGATTTGCCACTAAAGTCCAAGGTGTCGTTGTCCAAATAACCGCCCTAGCCTTTTGCACCCCCAGTCTTTTTAAAGCCTCCTCGCCCAAATCAAAAGCCACAAAGGTAGAATAATCTTCCTTATCTTGATATTCTACTTCCGCTTCCGCTAAAGCTGACCTTGCCGCCCAGCTCCAAAATACAGGCTTGGAGCGTTCCACCAAAAGTCCCTTTTTAGCCACCCCACAAAGAGTGCGGTAAATTTCCGCTTCAAAAGCATAATCCATAGTTAAATAGGGCTTTTCCCAGTCCGCTATCACACCAAGACTTTTAAATTCCTCTTTTTGAATATCCACAAATTCTTTTGCGTGCTCTCTACAAAAATGACGAATTTCTTTTTTACTTAAATTTTTCTTTTTTTCACCAAGCTTGATTTCAACTTGCTGTTCTATCGGTAAGCCGTGGCAGTCCCATCCTGGCGTAAAACGCACCCTTTCGCCCTTAAAATAATGAAGTTTGATAATTGTTTCTTTTAAAATTTTATTTAAAGCGTGTCCTATGTGAATATGTCCGTTTGCATAAGGGGGACCATCGTGTAAGGTAAAGCTTTTAGCTGCATTTTGACGCTTTGAACGCATTTTTTCATAAGCATAATTTTGATGAAACCATTTTTTAAAACGCTCTTTTTCAAATTCTGCCAAATTTGCCCTCATCGCAAAGCTTGTATTAGGCAAAAGTAAAGTTTCTTTATAATCCATAATCGCACCTAAGTTTTTTTTAAATTTCAAATTTTACTGCATTTAAGTTTAAATTTGGTTATAATTCTAAGAAAAAGGGAATTTTTATGAAACATTTGCTTTTTATTTTAGGAGATGAGCTTATCCTACATCCTACTTATAAAGATTATATTTTTAGAACTTATGAAGAAAAATTTAAAGAAATTAATGAAATTCGTATCCAAGCAAAAAGCGATAAAGAATTGCCTTTTTTACTAGAAAAATTAATGCAAGATTATGACTTTATAACCATTTTTGCTAGCACACAAAATTATGCCATAGTAGCGAAAATTTTAGCCACATTAAGTGATGATAATCTTATCTTAAAAGAACAAAATCTTGTGCCAGATAAAGCTCTTTATACTCACAATAGCTTTGCTTGCGAATTTGAAACCTCCAAAGTCAATCTTTTAAAAATTGACACTCAGGAAACTATGCCAAAACTTTTAGGAGAAATTGACCTAGGCTATGAATATTTTTGCCTTTTTGGAATCGATGAAGAAAGCGCTTTACTTTTACTAGAAACTTTAACAAAAAGCTATAAAATCAACCTCAAATCAAGCAAAATTTTAGATAATTTAACCCTACTAAAAATTAGCGATTCTCACAGTGGCACACTTGATGGCTTTTTGCAAAGTGTTTCAAATTTATTTGCTCAAAAATTCTTCTTAGGTAAAGATCCTTTGCGTTTTATCGTTTCTAAATTAATGCAAAGAGGGCTTAAAATTTCTTTTGCAGAAAGCTGCACAGGGGGACTTTGTGCGAGTGAGCTTAGTAAAATTTCAGGCATAAGTGCGATTTTTGAAGGTTCTATTGTGAGCTATTCAAATCGCTTAAAACACGAATGGTTAGGCATTAGTGAGAGCATTTTAGAAAATGGTGGAGAGTATAGTGAGCGTTGCATTTATTTTATGCTTAAGGGGATTTTTAAAACAGCAAAGCCCGATTTTGCCCTAGCTTTAAGCGGAGTGGCTGAGGGTGAAGATAAGGACATAAAAGCGGGTAATATTTATATAGGAGCGATGTTTAAAGACGGCACTTATATCCAAGAACTTTTGCAACTAAAAGGAGATAGAATTTTCATACAAAAACAAGCCGTTTTAGCCGCCTTTTGCCTTATGATGAAGCTTAAGCCCGAAATTTTCGTTTAATTTTAATCAAATTTAACGATGATTTATTAAATTTCTATAATATTTTTTGCAAAATTTCTCATTTTCAACAAGGTCAAAAATGAATTTACCGAATCTTTTAGCTATTTTAAGAATGATTTTAGCACCGCTTTTATTTTTTGTCCTTACCTTTCCCTTTGAAAATGTGCATCAAAGCTGGATTAATTATTTTGCCACCTTACTTTTTTCTTTAGCGGCTTTGAGTGATTTTTTTGACGGATTTATAGCAAGAAAATGGGGACAAACAACAAAATTGGGTGCTATTTTAGACCCTTTAGCAGATAAAATGCTCATCTTAGCCGCTTTTTTAGGGCTTTTGCTTTTAGATAGGGCAAATGAATGGGTAATTTACCTTATCTTAGTGCGTGAATTTTTTATTACAGGTTTTAGAGTCGTTATGGTAAGTGAAAATTTAGATGTTAGCGCCTCATTTGCTGGTAAGCTTAAAACTGGCTTTCAAATGACTGCCATTATTTTTTTAATGCTTGATTGGATTTTTGGTGATATTTTACTCTACATTGCTCTTGCACTTACGCTTTACTCGGGCTTTGAATATGTTTATCACTATATCAAACATAGGAAAAAGCGATGAAAAGTCTTCTTTTTCTTTTAATTATCTTAATTTTAGGCTTGAAATTTTACTCCGTGCAGTTTTTAGCGACCATTTTTGTCATTTCTTTTTTGATATTTTTCCACGAATTAGGGCATTTCTTAGCTGCAAAATCTTTAGGCGTAAGAGTGGAAATTTTTAGCATAGGTTTTGGTAAAGCTCTTTTTGAAAAAGAATTTAAAAATACAAAATACCGCTTAAGCGCCCTGCCACTTGGAGGCTATGTCAAGCTTAAGGGGCAAGATGATTTAAATCCTGCTTTAAGAAATTATGACAAAGATAGCTATGGCTCCTTGCACGCGTGGCAAAAAATTTATATCCTTTTTGCAGGACCATTTTTCAACCTCTTCTTAGCCTTTTTGCTTTACATCGCCATAGCAAATTTGGGCTTAGAAAAAGCCTCCGCTAAAATAGGCTTCATCGCTCCAAATTCAGCCGCACAAGAGATAGGACTTTTAGAAGGAGACACCATTAAAAGTATCAATGGTGTCAAAATTCAAAGCTTTGATGAAATCCCTGCCCTACTCACTCCAAACGCCTTAATAATCGAAATTCAAAGAGAAGAAAAAAGCTTAAATTTTCTTATCACACCAAAAACTGGACAAGGCTATAATGAATTTGGACAAATCGTGCCAAAACTACAACTTGGAATAGCTCCAAGTAATGAAAAAATAAGCGTTAGCTACACAGGCTTACAAAGTTTAAGTTATGCCTTAGATGAAAGCATAAAAGCTTCTACTCTTATTATAAAAGGGCTTTTTAAACTCATTGCCGGTGATATAGAGGCAAAAAATTTGGGCGGGATTATCACTATGGTTGATATCACTTCAAAAGCTGCTGAAATAAGCCTTTCGTGGCTTTTATTTATCACAGCTTTAATTTCTATCAACCTTGGAATTTTAAATCTTTTACCTATACCTATGCTTGATGGCGGACATATTTTGTTTAATCTTTATAGTTTAATTTTTAAAAAAGAAGTCCCACAAAAAGCCTTTGAATATCTAAGTTATAGTGGTATGGCTTTGCTTTTAAGCTTGATGCTTTTTGCGACCTTTAACGACATTATAAGATTAATGCAAAATTAATTTTTAAAGATTTAATATAGCTTAAGTATATTTAGCTATAATTCGCTCTTGCAATCCTTGCCCGTGAAAATGGGCTTAATATCCACAAGGAGAAAAAATGAAACATTATGAGGTTTTATTTATTTTAAAGCCTACGCTGACCGAAGAAGAAGTTAGCGCGAAGTTGGAATTCGTCAAAGAAATTCTTAGTAAAAATGGTGCAGAAATTCAAACTGTCGTGCCTATGGGAACAAGAAAGCTCGCGTATAAAATCAAAAAATACGAAAGAGGAACTTATTTCGTTATTTATTTCAAAGCTCCTACAAACTTAATTGCTGAACTTGAAAGGGTGCTTAGAATTACCGAAGAAGTTATAAGGTTTTTGATTGTTAAATATGAAAATAAGAAAGAAATTTCCGCTTGGGAAAAACTTTCTCAAGGTATCAAGCAGTCAAAAAAAGAGATTAAACCTATAGAAGCCCCTGAAATTCAATAGGTAAAAAGATGTTTAATAAAGTTGTTTTGATTGGAAATCTTACTAGAGATATAGAAATGCGTTATGGGCAAAGTGGAACAGCCATCGGCTCTTCTGCTATCGCCGTTACAAGAAAATTTAGCGTCAATGGTGAAAAACGCGAAGAAACTTGTTTTGTTGATATTACCTTTTTTGGCAGACAAGCAGAGGTAGCAAATCAATATCTTTCAAAAGGAAGTAAGCTTTTAATTGAAGGGCGTTTAAAATTTGATCAATGGACCGATCAAAATGGTCAAAATCGCTCTAAACATAGCGTTCAGGTTGAAAATATGGAAATGCTAGGTAATAATCAAAATAATGCAAATCATTTCACCCCTAACAATTATGCAGAAACGCAAAGCTACGATCCTTATACCAGTGAAAATAGCAAAAAGCCTATGCAAAAAACCTCCAATCAAAATCAAGAAAAAATTAGAGAAATCGATGTCGATGCTTATGATAGTGATGACAGCGATTTACCATTTTAAAAAGGAAAAATTATGGCAGAAAAAAGAAAATACTCACGCAAATATTGCAAATATACAGAGGCTAAGGTTGAATTTATCGACTACAAAGACACAGCAATGCTAAAGCACGCTTTATCCGAACGCTTTAAAATTATGCCACGCCGTTTAACAGGCACAAGCAAGAAATATCAAGAAATGGTAGAATTAGCCATAAAACGCGCAAGACATGTAGCCCTTATCCCTTACATAGTCGATAGAAAAAATGTCATCAATAATCATTTTGAAGGATTATAAAAACCACTCTAAGGCATCCAAAAGTTTTCTTTTGCGACTAGCCTTAGTTTTTCGTTAATCAAAATTTCCTCATTAACTCCTTCATTTAGCTTTGAAAATACGCTGATATTGACGATAATCACGCCGTCTTTAGATAAATTTACATCTGGATTAACATTTATCAAACGACCCTTTTGGCACTCAGCAAAGGCATAAAAATATTCAAGTTTGATTTTATCTTTAACGCTAGGATAAGAAAAACTGATAGAATTCAAGCATTCAAATCCCTCTTTTTTAGCTTGAAAAAGAGCATATTTAGCAAGTTCTTTGGCATTTGACCTTAGAATTTGAGCTTGAGTATAAGCATAATTATCTTTTAAAAATCTTGGCATATAACTTGAAATATTTAATCCCACACTCATTAAAAATCCCACAAAAAGCGTTAAAAATACGACACCAAGCAATACATAAGCTTTTTTCATAAAGAAACCATTTTTTCTAAACAATGTGAAAAATATGTTTTTTGCACACAGATTTTAATCCATAAAACTCCATTTTGCTCTCTCAAGCTAAAATCTCGAACAAAATCAAGCAATAAAGCCTTCTGCTTCAAATTTTCATTAAATATTTTAGGTTTAAGCGTGAATTTTAAAGCATTATCTTCAAATTTAAATTCAATTTTGGCTTTCAAAGGATAAAAAATTCCTTCACTTTGTAAATTTTCAGGATTTAAAAGCTCAACTTTTCCATCTTTTAAAGCATAAAAACTTCCCCCTCTATCTTTAAAAAGATCTATTTTATTTTGTAAAAGATAAGAAAAATCACTCTTTGGAGAATAAAATCCCATATTATTTTTTAAAACTAGCATTGAATTGACTAATTTTAGCTTACCATTTTCAAGCACAAAAATACTTTCATCATCTTTCAAAAAACAGGAGAAATTTTTACTTGCAAATTCCAAATTTACACATTTTAAAAGGATATTTTCTAAATTGAGTAGAGTTTGATTTAATTTTAAAATCACTTCATTTTGTTCCAAAGATTTTAAGTGCAATAAGTAAAATTCCCTCAAAGGCTTTGCTATAAGCATAAAAATAATAGAAAAAATCACTAAAGCAATTGTTAATTCAAGCAAACTAAAAGCTTTTTTCATTGTAAAAATACTGCGTATAAGTTTTATCAAAAGGCTCTATTTTTTTTAATTCAAAAATTTCATCTTTTGCAATTGTCTCTTTTAGTCGTAAGGGTTTTAACGCATCATTAACAACAAAAATTTCTTTACCACCTGAACGCATCAAAAGCCCAGCTTCAAGGGTATAGAGCCTTTCAAAAAACTTTAAGGTTGCATTATTTTTATTCATTTGTGTATAAAAAAGCGAAATGGAGCTAAAAATAAAAGCCAAGATAATTATAGAAATTACAAGCTCGACAAAAGAAAATGCTCTTTTCATTTGGAGCTGATATAAACAGCTTCCATAAATGCCGCTCTAATAGCCCTTTCTTCCAACACCTTCACGCCTTTTATGCTCACACCAGCAGGTGAGCAAACACTTTCTTTGATGAGAGTTGGGTGCTCGTGAGCTAAAAGTGTAGAAAAGCTTTCAAAAAGCCCTTGCGTAAGCTTTAAACTTAACTCCTTATCTAAACCTCTATACACACCACCATTTGCAAGAGCTTCAGCCACCAAAGAAAGAAAAGCGGGCGCACAGCCACTTAAAGCCATAGCACTTGGCATTTGTTTTTCGCTACTCAATTCATAAGCATTACCAAAACTTGTTAAAATTTGGACTATTTCTTCTTTAAAAAGCTCGTTTTTTAATATAAAAGGTGTGGTAGAGGCTTTATATTTAGCAGCGATATTTGGCATAATCCTCGCAATATTTTGAGCTTTAATACACTCTAAATCTTTCAAACCAGTATTTGCCAAAACGGAAATTAAAATCCTCGCTTCCCCCTTTAAAATTTGAGACATTTCATTTAAAGCGTAAGGTTTAAAAGCCAAGATAACATTTTTATTTTCCAAGTCAAATTCGTTATAAAGTAAAGTTTTAAAGCCTTCTTTTTTTAAATATTCAAGTTTTTGAGCTTCACGCCCCACTATATAAATTTCATAAAAATCTCTTAAACCATAAGCTAAGGCACTCGCCATAGCACCATTTGCAAGGATATAAATGCTGGACATTATTTTTTAATGTAATTAGAAATTTTTTCTGCCTGAAAGAAATCAGGATAATTCACCGTATCTAAAATGACTTGCGCCATAGTATTGTTGTCCAAATTAATTACCACGGGAGCAAGAAAATTTACGGTAGATTCTTCAATAGTCTTTGCTAAAGCGACTATGTTAAAAACCTGCTGTTTAGATTCTGGTGTGAGCGAAAGCAATTCTTGGTAATAAGTCGGTATGTCAAATTCATAATCTGGGCGTATAAGGTAGGGATTGATGAGAACAAAAGAAAAATCCTTACCATCAAGGCTTTTAAGCCTGACAAATATCTCATCTATGGTTGTAAATTCCATATTCTTAGTTTCTTCAAAACCCAAGATAGGGCATTTAACAGCTAGAGTCATTTTATCTCCTCAAGTTTTATAATTTTAATTTTAACATAAATAAGCAATAATAATTCCAATTTTTTATTTTTTTACAAAATTAAGGCTTATTAATCAAATTTGATTAAAATTACGCTTTTATTTTAAGTAAGGTTTGTTGATGAAAAAGAATTTATTAATTTTATCTTTGATTATCACTTTTTTTACGGCTTGCAGCACAAAAAATAAAGATGAGCTTTATAATCTTAGCCCATCGCAATGGTATGCGCAAATCATTAAAGATTTGCAAGATAAAGATTTAGAAAAAGCAGACACACATTATAGCGGTATGGCAAGTGAGCATATCGCAGACCCTTTACTAGAGCCTACACTCATCATACTAGCTCAAGCGCATATGGACGAAGAAGAATACCAATTAGCCGAATTTTATTTAGATGAATATAATAAAAAATTTGGAAATTCCAAAAATGTCGATTATACACGCTATCTTAAAATAAAAGCCAAATTTGAAGCCTTTGCCGTGCCAAATCGTAATCAAGCCCTAATGCTTCAAAGTCAGCAAGAAATTGATAATTTTTTAAAAGAATATCCAAACACACAATACAAGCCTTTAGTGCAAACTATGCTTACAAAATTTAATATCGCAGTGTTTTATTTAAACAGCACCATAGCAGATTTGTATAATAGAACAAATAGGCAGCAAAGCTATGAAATTTACCAAGAAAAATTGCAACAATCAGAATTTTTTAAAAGAAGCATTATAACGCCTGAGCTTCCTTGGTATAGAGCAATATTTGAAAAATTTTAAGAGTTGAAATTTAGGAGAAATGATGGAATTAGAAGACATAGTGGCTATTAAACAAATTTTTCCCATTTTAATCGAAGATGAGTTATTTTTATATCCTTTTATGATAACACCCATTTTCATTAACGATTCTAAAAATTCTAGTGCCTTAGACAAAGCTCTTAGAGATGATAATATGATTTTCGTTGCTCCCTCAAAATATGAAAATGGTCGAAGTTTTGATGAAATTTATGATTGTGGTGTTATAGGTAGCATAATGAGAAAAGTGCCTTTACCAGATGGACGCATTAAAATTCTTTTTCAAGGGCATTCTAAAGCGAGAATTATAAAAAGAATTTCCAACAAACCACTAGAGGCTCAAATCGAACCCATAATCGAAGAAGAACTAGAACCCAAAAAAAAGAAAGCCCTTTTAGATGTTGTCAAAGAAAAGGTCAAAATTCTTTCTAGCATTAGCCATTATTTCTCTCCAGATTTATTAAGAACTATTGAAGAGGGCTTAGATGCTTCAAGGATTTGCGATTTAATCTTAAATACTATAAAAATGAAAAAGCAAGACGCTTATGAATTTTTTATCCTTTCGAATTTAGAAATCAAACTTATCAAACTTATTGATTTATTAGTAGAAGAGATTGAAACCAATCGCTTGCAAAAAGATATTAAAAATAAAGCACATTTAAGAATTGACAAGGCAAATAAGGAATATTTTCTTAAAGAGCAATTAAGACAAATTCAAAGAGAGCTAGGCTCAGATACACAAAAAGAAGATGAAGTTCAAGAATACTACAAAAAACTAGAGCTTAAAAAGCCCTTTATGCACGAAGATGCCTATAAAGAAATCAAAAAACAAATTGAAAAATTTGAAAGAATTCATCAAGACAATTCAGAAGCCTCTATGATACAAACCTACATAGAAACAGCTCTTGATGTGCCTTTTGAAAAAATTTCTAAGAAAAAACTTAGCATTAAAGAGGTTATCAAACAACTAGAACGCGACCATTACGCCTTAGAAAAACCTAAAAGACGCATTGAAGAATATTTTGCTGTGCGTGAGCTTTTAGAAAAAAGAAGGATAAATGATAGAGACGGAGCAAAAGTTATATTATGCTTTTACGGACCTCCTGGCGTGGGTAAAACCTCTCTTGCAAATTCTGTCGCAAAGGCTTTAAAAAGAGAGCTTATACGCATAGCTTTAGGAGGACTTGAAGATGTTAATGAGCTTCGCGGACACCGCCGCACTTATATAGGAGCGATGCCCGGACGCATTACGCAGGGCTTAATAGAAGCCGGACAAATAAATCCTGTCATCGTGCTTGATGAGATAGACAAGCTTAACCGCAGCTTTAGAGGCGATCCATCTGCTGTTTTACTAGAAATTTTAGACCCTGAGCAAAATTCTAAATTTAGGGATTATTATCTTAATTTTAATTTGGACTTAAGCAAAGCTATTTTTATCGCCACGGCAAATGATATTAGCAATATTCCCTCACCATTAAGAGATAGAATGGAATTTATCGAACTTAGCTCTTATACTCCAAATGAAAAATTCCAAATTGCAAAAAATTATCTTATCCCAGATGAGCTTAAAAAACACGGCTTAAAAGCTAGTGAATTGAGTGTGAGTAAGGATGGGATTGAATTGCTCATTAGTGATTATACAAGAGAATCTGGTGTAAGAACTTTACGCCGTAAAATTGCCGAGCTTTGCCGTAAAACTGCTAAGCAAATTTTGCTTGAAGAAACTAAGAGGGTTAACATTACTGCCAAAAATTTACACCATTTCTTAGATAAAAAAGTCTATGAAATTCAAAAAAGAGAAAGAGAAGATAAAATAGGACAGGTTAATGGACTAGCTTGGACAGCTGTGGGTGGAGATGTGCTAAAAGTCGAGGCGATTAAAATTAAAGGGAAAGGCGAGTTAATGCTAACAGGCTCTTTGGGCGATGTGATGAAAGAGTCAGCTAAAATCGCTTTTAGCGTCATTAAAGTTCTAATCGATGAAGGAAAACTTAAAATTCCTAAAAAAGCCCTACTTGATACCAAAACAAATCCTTACGAGCAATATAATCTCCACATCCATGTCCCAGATGGAGCGACTCCAAAAGATGGACCTAGTGCGGGTATCACTATGGCTACGGCTATGGCATCTATTTTTAGCGAAAAAAGAGTGCGAAACGATATAGCGATGACGGGTGAGCTTGACTTAAATGGAAGAGTTTTGCCTATAGGTGGCTTAAAAGAAAAGCTTATAGCCGCCTATAAAGCTGAAGTGACAACAGCACTCATTCCCGAAAAAAACTACGAAAGAGATTTAAAAGATATCCCACAAGAAGTAAGGGACAATATGCAAATCATCGCCGTTAAGGAATTTGAAGAAGTGCTAAAATATTCTTTAATGTGATATTAAGGGCATAAAAGCCCTTATTAATACAAATCTTAATTAACTCAATTTTAAAGTCATTTTTTAATATAAAAATTAAATTCATTTTTAGCATAAGTAAAACCCGCTCTTTCGTAAAAATGAATAGCCCTTTGATTAACCCTATCTACAAAAAGCCTTAGCTGTGCTTTTGGATGGCGTTTGATGAGAGTATTTAACAAAGCAAAGGCGACATTTTTGTAAGCTAAATTCCTACGCACTGCGATGAAGTCGATATATAAGCCATTTAAAACGCTAGAATAAATCAATCCTCCGCAAATTCTACCCTTTTCTTTGTAAATGAGGCATTGATGTAATTTATCCTCCAGCTCTTTTAAAGAAAGTAAAAAAAGATAAGTCGTGTCAAAAAATTGCGAAAAAAATTCCTTCAATTCTGCCATATCCTCCCTTTTAGCCTCTTCGATGAAAAAATAATTTTGCGGAGCAAATGTGGGGCTTAAAAGCTGCATTTGCCTATGTTTTATAAGTTTTTCAAAATTATTGAGTTTAAGAAAATTTTCATTTTGCATAAGCCAAGTGGAATTTTGGCTCAAAATTTTTACAAAACTTTTTTGTAAGCTGAAATCTTTAAGCTCTCTAACAAAATAATATAAAAAATTATGTCTATCATAAAGAAAAAAATTCTCCCCTTTTTGCTCAATTCTTATATTTTGGGCTTTAAATCCATCCTCAAAAAAAGATAAACTTTCTAAACTATTACTAAGTTTAAAACCCTCATAATAAAATTTTTCAAACAGACGCATAAAGGGCTAACCTATCTACTTTACTATTGATATTTAAAGGGAGTTTTGTAAGTCTAATGCTTTGCTTTGGTAGCATATAAACTGGCAATCTATCCTTCAAAAAAGCCTTTAAATCAAGCTCCTCATCACTCTCATAAAAGGCGATGAGTTTATCATCTTTAAAGATACAAGCACTATTTTTAATCTTTGCGTGAGAATTTAACACAGCTTCTATCTCACCAAGCTCAATTCTGTGTCCTTTAAATTTGATTTGATTATCAAGTCTTCCATAACAAAGTAATTCCCCAAATTCATTATAAGCGACAATATCTCCTGTTTTATAAAGTAAATCTAAATAATTATTATGCAAAGGATTTTGTATAAAGGCTGCTTTTGTTTTTTCTGTGTCATTATAATAACCTAAAGAAAGGCTAGTTCCTCTTACGAAAAGCTCACCCTTTTTACCTGCTTCATTAATCAAATTTTTATTTTCATCAAAGACTAAAAGTTCTGTATTTTTACAAGCTTTTCCTATGGGTAAAAGCTCATCATCTTTAAATTCTCTATCTACCTTATAAAAACAACACACATCAGTGATTTCAGTTGGTCCATAAAGATTGGCAAAGAGGGTGTGGGGGAGGTGGGAACGCCAAATATTTAAAGTCTTAGCACTAAGCAAATCCCCTCCGCATAAAATTTTTCTCAAATGTTTTAAAGGATAAGGCTTTAAACTTTCTTTATTGGGGGCGAAATAATTATAAATCACGGGCTTCCAAAATATCATCGTAATTTTTTCTTTTTCCAAATAAGACAAAATTTCATCAGGAAAAGCAAAAGAGGCATTAGGGATAAGATGCATTGAACCCCCACTAACGATACTTCCAACAATATCAGGCAAGGACGCATCGACATAAAGCGGCGCTTGGTTAGCTATGATTTCATTTTCATCAAACTCAAACTCCTCACTCACCCAAAAAGCATAATCAATCACACTTTTATGACTTATGCTTACTCCCTTAGGTAGCCCTGTGCTACCA